>JAZMZW010000171.1:0-19357 GCA_045586205.1 Faecousia sp.
GATCCCTTTCTTGCAAAAGCAGGAAAGGGATCTGTAATTTTGATCAGTAATTTTATCACATAATACGACTTGCGCTATCTTTGGAATTCTGTTTCTTTTGCTTCCTTCGCTTTATAAATACGATTAGAAGAAATATCGGTACGAGAGCAGCCAATAGGAGGAAAGCAAGGAAGAGAAGCTGAGTAGGGGGGAAGATCTTTCCTTCTGAGCTTATTTCCACTTCTGTTACGATTGTTGTAATAGGCTCTGTTTCCGTTGGCCGGATGTCCTCACTGCTTTCCGTAGGAGCTTGCGTACTATCCGCTTGAACTTCTTCCGACACAGGTTCAGTCGAAGTATCCTCATTGTTCGTTTCCTCAAGGAACTGATAATACAACTCCACCAATTCCCGAAGACTTCCGTTATAGCTATTGGAATAAAGATCCTCTGCTTTATGGGGAGCTTGTCTGTGATCGTATGCCAGTGTGTAGGAATAAGTAATGTCCAGAAGCAATTGCTCTTGGTTTTTACCTGCGGCTATTTCCATGCCGATGCCGGCTCCTCTTGAGTGGTAGCCGATGGGAAGGGCAATTTCCGGAATACCCAGATTGGTAGACAGTCTTCTGCAATTGTTCAGGAATGGCTGATCATAAGGATTGTGGTACACACCCTGTTCATCTCTGCCGGAATACAAGGGGGCATTGAGATAGGAGGGGAAAATGACCGCTGAAATATTTGCTTCTTCCATGACAGCTTCCAGCTGAGACAATGCTTTCTTCCGGAAAGAACTGCTGTCGTCGTATTCCTCGTACCAGTAGTTTACCCCGGGGACAGAGACTTGTACGATCTCTGCACCACAGGATTCTAATTCCTGCACTGCGGTCTCAAAGGTTTCGATGACCTCTTTGTCCACGGAGGAGCCACTGAGGTAAGTCAGTTCCTTGATAATACCCAGCCTGAGACCGGAAAGCGCTTCGGGATTTAAGTTTTCTGCATAGGATGTCTGTCCGGCAGAAAGTACATCCAGCACAATGGCTTGATCCATTACGCTACGGGTGATCACACCGGGGACATCACGCCATCTGTTCAGCTTTATGATACCCTCTGTGGAAAGTGTGTCCCATGTCACACGGAGAGAGATACAGCCATTCAATACTGCCGGCAGTCTAAGTGAGGAATTGGTATCTGTGCCCAAGCCCGCTACAGCAAAGTTCAGTGAGGTAGCCACAGCAGATCCTCCTGAGGATCCACCGGAGGACAGATACAAGCCATAGGCATTTTTTGTTTCTCCAACAGCATTACTGGCGCTGATATATGCATCCTGTGCATCGGTGCTCATATTTGTCTTTCCGATGATCACAGCGCCCTGCTGTAAAAGATAATCCACGATTTCTGCATTACTTTTGGCAATTTGATCGGAGCTTTTTACATGACCGTTTGTTGTATGGTAACCGGCCAAATTCATATTATCCTTGATAACAATTGGAATTCCCAAAAGAAGACCTTCGCCTACTCCGGAAGCCATTAAACTGTCAATTTCTTTTGCTCTGTCCAAAGCATCTGTACATAGAGTGATAAAACAGTTATAGGACTCGTTGTAGGTAGAGATCCGTTGCAGATAATACTCGGTCACGTCATAGCAAGTCAGAAGTCCGGCTTTATAGGCTTCTTGAATTGCTTGAATGTCAGACTCGTACAGTGCTGCTAACAGATTATCTTTCGATATGAGTTTTTCAGACTTAGACGGAAGAGAAAATCCGCTCTGACTCAACAATAATGCAATGCATAACAGGAATGAAAAAAGCTTTTGTAATGTTTTCATATTTTGCACCTATGTTCTTTCTGTGTCGGTACATTGCACCCTTGCTGTGGATCTGTGAAAGGGGGGCTAAATTAAGACTGCTGAGAGGCGGCTAGAAGGGCACATGCAAGCTGGTCGGGGCAGGAGGTAGACTTCATGCCACAGCGGATGCCCTTAACCAGAGAGACGACCTCCTCTACAGGTCTGCCGTTTGCCAGCTTTGCAACGCCCTGGGTGTTGCCACTGCAACCGCCGATAAAGCGAATGTTGTCAACCTTGCCGTTTTCAATCTCAAAAACGATTTTGGAGGCACAAACTCCGGAGGTTTTGTATTCATACTGCATAATTATAATCTCCTTTTGTATTTAATGTAATAAAATTATATCACAGTAAGACTCTTTTCACAAGAGGGGAGATAGTATAAATTTGTATAAGATCTTTCCTGTGGAACATACTAAAACAGACTATAATTCACAGGAGGCTATATGGAACAGGATGTAAAGGAAAAAGGCGAACGCTTGGAGGAACTGGGAGCCGGCTTGACCAAAAGCGAAGAGGGGAACATCTATATTCTGACCATTGTAGGACAGATCGAGGGTCATCAAATTGCGCCGGAGTCTGTGAAAACCACCAAGTATGAGCATGTTCTGCCACTGTTGGCAATGATTGAAGAAAGCAAGGAAATAGACGGCTTGCTCCTGATGCTCAATACTGTAGGTGGAGATATTGAAGCAGGCTTGGCTATTTCGGAATTGATTGCAGGGATGACGAAGCCTACGGTATCTCTTGTTTTGGGCGGTGGACACTCTATTGGCATTCCTCTGGCGGTATCGGCACAGCGTAGTATGATCGCACCCACGGCCAGTATGATGATCCATCCGGTGCGGATGAGCGGTGTGGTGGTTGGCGCTCCCGCAACGTATCACTATTTTCAGCGTATACAGGAGCAAATAACCGACTTTGTGACTGCAAACTCCCAAATCAGTGAAAAATTATTTTCCGAATATATGATGGCTACGGGACAGATCGCTACGGATGTAGGCACCATTGTTTATGGAAGAGAGGCTGTGGAAAGCGGTCTCATTGACCAGTTGGGAAGCCTCCATGAGGCTTTGGATACCCTTCATGAGATGATTCGCAAAAGAAAAGAAAGAAATGCAGAAAAGGGATAGAAAAATCTTCACGTTTGTGATATAATGATATAATCCTATACAAAGCCCTATCCTTCGGTGGATGGGGAGTCCATAATTCTTCCACCCACTGGGATAAAAATAGAAAGTGAGGAGATAGTTTGAAGTACTGGGTTATGATCCTATATGCCCTTGTTGGTGGGATCACAGAACTTTTACCTGTGTCATTTCCGGGGCATGCGGTGGTCCTGCAAAAGGCCTTTAATATTCCGTCTCTGCTGGAAGGGGAGGGCTGTTACATTCGTGCGGCCATTTCCTTGGGTACGATTCTTGCAGTATATTTATCCTTTTATCACGAAGCCCGTGACAATCGAATTACCCTCCGCGGGATCCGTAGACGCAGACATAATCAAAGAGCCACTGCGGATATGCAGCTTAAGATCCGTGTGAATCTTCTGGCGGTATTCGCTCTTATTCCCATGTTAATTTCTCTGATCTTCCTCCGTAAGGCACAGAGTATTACGAATCTTACTTGGGTCTCCGGACTGTTTGTGGTCAACACACTGGTGTTGATCCTGTGTACAAGAGGTTCTGTGGGAGAACGAGAGGAACGGGATATTACGCTCTTTGATGCCTTGCTCATTGGTCTGTTCCGTATGTTTGGGATTTTTCCCGGACTGTCCGGTGTTTGCGCTTCCGTCTGTATCGGCAGAGCCAGAGGTTTTAGCAATCGCTTTAATCTGAAATTTACATATCTGTTGACCTTGATGTATGAGTTTGGCGCATTTTTGTTCTATCTGATTTGCGCATTCCGTTTTGGTAGCTTCAGCGGAGCAATGCTGCTGCCTTGTGTCATGGTAGCGGGAATTTCTGCTGTGGTGGGATATTTCACCCTGACTTATTTCCGCCATATGCTTATGAATCATAAGCTCAGGAGCTTTACTTATTACTGCATCGATGCGGCTGCAATTGCATTTATCGTTGCTATTCTCAATGCTTAAAGGAGGTTTATATGGCTAATTCTACTTCCAATACCAATAAGACGGAAGCTTCCGCCTCCAAGAATAAAAAACCTTCCCAAACTCAGGCAAGTAAGGCTGTGTCTAAAAATGTAAAAAAACCACAACCTTCCTCTGCCGCCAAAGCGAAGACAGATGCCTTTGCAAAGAAGCGCATGAATGAGAAACAGCATTCCAGAGAGTTTCTGGGCTTGCTGATGTTCCTTCTGGCATTTTTATCTATCCTGTGCTGGTTTAACACGGATGCGGTGATCCTTTTCCCTCTGTCTAAGCTGATTAGTGGACTGTTTGGTCAACTTGGTCGTTATTGCATGCCGGTGATTTTGATCTATTGCGGTTGCATCCTTTTTGTCAGCCGTGGTGCTCCTGTGCGCATGCGTATCTGGTGCAGCTTCTTCTCCATGATTTTCCTTGGAGGCATCTTTCACAGCATCTCCGATTATTTTGGAAAGATGGACAATGGACTGCATATTCCCACACTTTGGAAAAACGGCATGAACTGGAATAGCGGCGGTGTGATCCCCGGTTATATCGCGGAATTACTGGAGATCTGCATCACCAAAGTCGGTGCTATTGTACTCATGGCTCTTTGCCTGACCCTCTTTATCATGGCGACCCAAAATATTACTTTGCCCTCTCTCATCACGGAAATGAAGAAGCGTGAGAAGCCTGCTGTGAAGGTAAATCCCATCAGTCCCTCGGAACGCTTCTTGAACCGAATCACTCGAACTCCTTCTGCGGAAGAAGAGAAGAGCAGACGTACCGGGAATAAAAACTTGTCCTTTGATATGCCTCTGGACGATCCCCCTTATGTAGGTGCAAAGGAGAAGTTATCCCGTCCAAAGCATCTGGTACGGGAAGTGCAGGAAGCATTTGACGAAGATCCTGCGGAGGAAATTGCTTTTCATAGTAGAAAGAAACCTGCTCATATTCCCGAACCTGTCAGAGAACCTGAGATCCTTGCAATGCAGGAGCCACCGGTCGTTCCGGTTGATATTCCTGTAGAAGAAACGGAGCAGAAGCCTCCCAAGGTTACCAAGGAAGATGCTAATGCTGCGGCGGCAAGTATTTCCCGGGAAATTGCCCAGAACAGTGCGGAAACGGTTCCGTATGTTTTCCCCTCCATCGATCTGCTGAATCGTGGCAAGAACGGCTCTGTGGATGCCACAGCTGAAATGCGGGAAAATTCCAAGAGACTTGCAGATACTCTTTCGAGCTTTGGAATTACCCCTCATATTGTCGATGTGATCCGAGGCCCTTCGGTTACCAGATATGAATTAGAGCTTGATCCGGGTGTGAAGCTGTCTAAGATCACCAACCTTTCCGATGATATTGCTCTTGCATTAGGCGCGCAGGGTGTCCGTATTTCCGCCATTCCCGACAAAATCTCTGTTGTGGGTATTGAAGTCCCTAATAAGATTGTCAATACGGTATTTGCAAAGGAAGTTATCGGTTCTTCCCGTTTTAATGAAAGTAAATCCCGTGTTTCCTTCGCTGTAGGCAAGGATATCAGCGGTAATTGCATTGTGGGTGATATTGGAAAAATGCCTCATATGCTCATTGCAGGTACTACCGGTTCCGGTAAGTCCGTGTGCATGAATACCTTGATCGTTTCTCTTCTTTACAAGGCTAGACCCGATGAAGTGAAGCTGATCATGGTAGATCCTAAAATGGTTGAATTGGGTGTCTATAACGGTATTCCTCATTTGCTGATCCCTGTAGTCACCGATCCCAAGAAGGCCGCAGGAGCCTTGCAATGGACCGTGACGGAAATGCTCCGTCGTTACCGTCTTATGAGTGATGAGCATGTCCGTGATCTGGAGTCGTACAACAAAGCCGTTAGCTCAGATCCTTCCAGAGAGAAGCTGGCACAGATCGTTGTGGTTATTGACGAGCTTGCCGACCTCATGCTTGTGGCGGCAAAGGAAGTGGAAGAATCCATCTGCCGTATTGCACAGATGGGCCGTGCTGCCGGCATTCATCTTGTCATTGCTACTCAGCGTCCCTCTGCCGATGTGATCACCGGCACTATGAAGGCTAATATTCCTTCCAGAATTGCATTCTCTGTATCTTCTGCCATGGAATCCCGTATCATTCTGGATGCTACCGGTGCAGATAAGCTGGTTGGCAGAGGCGATATGCTCTTTGCTCCCCACGGTCAAGGCAAGCCCCAGCGTGTGCAGGGCTGTTTCATCACCGATGATGAAGTTTCCAGAGTTGTGGATTTCATCAAGCAGAATACAGACAGCGACTATTCCGACGAGGTTATGGAACAGATCGAAAAGCGTGTGGAGCAGGGCAACAGCAAACAGACACAGGAAGCCCCGCCTCAGGAAGAAATGTCCGACGAGATGCTCCCTGCGGCTGTGGAGGTCATTCTGGAAACAGGACAAGCTTCTGTTTCTATGCTCCAACGTCGCTTGAAGTTGGGCTATGCCCGTGCGGCTCGGATTGTGGATGAAATGGAAGAACGGGGGATCGTTGGCCCCTTTGAGGGTGCGAAACCCCGTCAGTTATTGATCACCAGAGATCAGTGGGAGGCTATGAAGAGCGGCGTCCCTGAGGCCGTTCCCGATGAAATTCTCTGATTCTCTGTTGTAAACACTCTGTATTTAAATTTGCGTTGCATCCTCTGAAAGAGGAGCGACAGCAGGAGGTAAAAAAATGAATCATTCTAAGTTATTCCGTTTTGTTGGTATGGCTATGCTCACGGCCTTGGTAGTTGTTCTCCAAGTTTTGGGCGGTAGCATTTCTGTAGGCTCTTTCTCCATTACATTGGTTCTGATCCCTGTGGTGATAGGTGCAGTACTCTATGGACCTGCTTGCGGTGCATTCCTCGGCACGGTCTTCGGAGTCATCACCTACATCAACTGTGCGACAGGTACGGATGTTGGCGGAAATATGGTCTTTGTGGCAAATCCTCTCTTATGTGCCGTTGTTTGTATCGGAAAGGGCGCAGGAGCCGGTTTCTGTACCGGTCTGGTCTATGCTTGGATCAGCGGACTTGTACAGCGTTTCCGTTCTGAGTCTGCTGACAACGCTGAAGTCGATTATCTTTGCGTTTTGGCTTCTTCTGTGATCGCACCTGTGGTGAATACCGGTCTGTTTTGCTTGGGTATGCTCTTGTTTTTCATGGATACCCTCAGCGCATGGGCTGCCGGCACTCCCACTTTGCAGTATATTATTTTTGGTCTGACGGGAGTTAATTTCCTCATTGAGTTGGGGATAAACCTGGTATGCGCTCCCGCTCTTGTAACCATTATTCGTGCCATTCGCAAGAACATCAAATAAATATAACACCCTCTGTGGATGAACTGCGTCCACAGAGGGTGTATTTATTTGTATTAAATTAAATTCGGAAATTTTCCCTATCCTGTCCGTTGACAAATTCCTTGTAACGCTTGCCGGCATTGGCAATGACTCGCTTAGACTCTTCGTAATAGCAGATATCCTTATGGGGACAGCTGTCACAGTGGGGGAGCTGACAGGCCATAAGCAGATCGGAGAATACATCTCCGTATTTGGACAGGCTATCCTTGAGTCGCTCCATATCCCTGCTACCGTAGAATTGCTTCATGATCCCCAGTGCCGTATCTTTCTTGATTCCTTCAAACTCAAAGCGGAGATACTGCAACATGCATTGCAGGTAAGAAGTCTTTTCTTCATCTGTGGAATAAGCAATGGCAGTCTTCAACTGGCTCTTAAGTTCGGGGTATTTCCTCAATCTCCATGCGGCATAGGCATAATGGACAGCGGCGGCCACATCGTCATCACCATGCTTCAGAGGCAGACCGGCAATGAAAGGATAATAATATTCACGGCTGTTGATCCCACGGATCATTTGATGATACATGAGAACATCATTCATGGCGAGCATATCGCCCTTGCGCATATTCTTCAGAGCGTTGGCAGCAAGCTCGCCGATGGCATATTGCTGGATGGGCTGATTCAGGCGGAGTCCGCGGGATTCGGAATATCCGGGAACGACAAATTTGTAGCAGTGGAACCCTAGGAAGGAGTAGTTACGGATATAAACCTTGCAATTCATTTTACGGAAATGCTCCAGAACAATGTGAACAAGCTCGCGGTTTGTGCATCCGCTGTAATCCGGGAAGTCTGCGCAGGGAAGATCGTTGGGAGTAAAGAATGCGGCATTCAGTGCGCCTTGTGCGGTTTCCAACTGGTTAAGTACATTGTTGCAGATATCCATGTCTTTTGCATGACTGAGGATCCGGCTGTTGCCGGTATAACCCAGTCGGGCAAGAGAGCGACCCTGGAAGGCCTCGGTCAAGGTACGTTGAATGGCGATTTCGGGGATGGGATCTGCACCGATACTTACAATATATCTGTGTGTCTTCTGGTTCAAGATCCGTGTTGCGATGACAGGATATCCTGTTGACAGGGAGCAATCCACCACATCCACATGATACTGCCCCTCGGAACGGATACGATCCAGGATCTCACCGACAATTTTATAATTCCGAAGTTTCTCCTCGGGGATCACAGGGACCATATGATCTTCCGAAGTCAGCTTAATACAGCAGTAGCGCTCCATGATCTCGGAAAGTGCATGGATCCATGCTTCTTCACGGGTGTTGCCTACACAGCATCCGTTTGCGGAGTAGATATGCTCCACGAAGCCTGCGGGAAGGAGAACATACTTGTCCGCGAAGTAATCATAATAGGGAGTCATGAGGATCTGCCTACTGCCTGCGTACATTTCGCACTGATCTGCAAGTTTTTCCTTGCTGACTCCGTAGGCTTGGACAATGGGCTCCATCCATTCACTGTCTTCCAGAAGCTCCTGCTTGGTGCGGTAGCAAGCATCGGGAGCATAGCTGTGGAGCATTAATTCGGGATCGTTTTCCAAGGACTGGTATTTGTAAAAAAACAGACCGCTCTGCAAACGCTCTATAAATTCGCCGTAAGCACTTCCTCTGGCAAAGTCGGGAGTAACACCCTTTCCGTTTGCGTAGGGGAAGCCTTTTAAGCCGTGTACGTGGAGACCGTGGCAATGCTCGATCCCTGTGTCGATCCAATCTTCTACCAATTCAATATCCAGCTCTTTCAGGATTGACTTAATACGGTCTATTGTTTCAGACGGTTTCGCGTCTTTGAATTTTTCATCAATGATCATAGGGAACCTCCAATTGTCTGTTAGTTGCATTATACGGGAATCCTGTCGCAAAGTCAAGAAAAAGCATAAACTTCCGTCATGGAATTATTTTCTATGATAAAAAAGGGAACTGTACGAAAGCACAGCTCCCTTTTGCTTATTCACTTCTCAATGCAATTACCGGATCTTTCTTAGATGCGATTCGGGCAGGGATCAGACCTGCAATGAATGTCAGGAACATACTGATGACAACAAGTGCAATCGCACCTGTCGCAGGCAGAATTGCAACATGAGACAAGTCTGTCAGATACTCAATAACGGCATTGATGGGGATCAACATAAGTAGGGTAGTGCCGATACCCAATAGACCTGCACAAAAACCTATGGTCAAGGTTTCAGCATTAAACACTCTGGAAATATCTCTCTTAGAAGCGCCGATGGCTCGCAATACACCGATTTCCCGAATGCGCTCCAACACAGAGATATAGGTGATGATGCCGATCATGATGGAAGATACGATCAGAGATACGGAAACGAAAGCGATGAGAATGTAGCTCACGGCGTTAATGATAGTTGTAATTGAAGAAATCATCAGACCGATGTAATCCGTATAAGTTAAACGGTCCTCTTCCTGCTGCTGTTGGGCATTGTATGTTTCAATCAATTCAGAGATATCATCCTTAGCATGGAAATCAAGGGGATACAGGAGGATGGCACTGGGATCATCGGGATCACTTACGCCCAATTTAGTCAAATTGCCTTCATAGCTGTTATTGGAGCCGGAACTGAGCATAGAGGACATGATACGAGTTGCGGCCGTATCCTCATCCATGCCCGAACCGAGCATTTGTGTCAGATACATTTGAACCTCAGCTTGTTGTTCCTCGGGGAGAGTAGGAACATAAGCCTGCAATTCAGCCATAGTATAAGATTTCTCTTCTCCCGGTGTTGAAAAAGGCAGGCCGGAGAAAACATCGATAGAAGGTTCTGCCAACTGCTGACGCACGATCTCGCTTCCCTGCACACGGTCAAGCAAATGAGTCATGAGCTCACTCTTATAGCCCAGCGTACCCGAGATAGCTGCGGTTGTTGCATTTTCAGCAGGGCGGAGAATACCGACTATTCGGATAGTTTCACTGTTATTGAGCAGAGAAAGCATATAGGCTTGATCTTCGGAGCGGTCTTCCCATTTGTTATCCTGTTTCGCGTAGATTTCCGGATTTACAAGTAATTTGAATTCTACGGAAAGAATGTCCTCATAGCTGAAGCTTTTCAGTTCTGTATCAATAACAGCCTCTTCGCCCTGTGCGGCCTTCATGAGATTTTCCTGCAATGGCTTCACATCGATGAGCCCCATAGAATAGAGGCTGAAGTCTGTGATCTCATTTTCTTCATTTACCAGGAGAACGACTTCATTGTAGTTTTCCGGCATATGTCCTGCAATTACTTCATACTGTGAAGCAAGCAGGTCCTCGTTATCGGATAGACGAGTCCAAACATCAAGACTCATAGAACTCGTCATCATGCTACTGCTATCATTCATTAGTCCGAGATCTGTCATGAGGTGATTGGGGTTGGTTTGGACAAAAGTACCATCCTCTCGGATATGGTAGATATTCAATGGCGTATCATAGGTATATGCAATATCCGTGGTCAATTCCGGGATACCACTTTTACCGGATTCCAAATATTCTTTAAATTCGGAAAGATGGTTCGTTTTGGAGCCTGTCAGCATAGAATCCATCATACCGGTCATCACATTCACGGAATAAATATGATTTTCTTCTCTCGGACTGTCATCTCGCAAAGCTGTACCCATATTCATCATAGAGGAAAAATCCACGCTTGTTTTTTCCAATGTGATGGGATATGAGGAGAGGGTTTCTGTTTGCATCCGATTTATCAGTAGCTGTACACCGTTGGAAAGAGATAGGATCAAGGCAATGCCGATGATACCGATAGATCCCGCAAAAGATATGAGAACGGTACGGGCTTTTTTGGTTAGCAGGTTGTTCAAGCTAAGGGAAAGAGCTGTGAAGAAGGACATGGAAGGCTTTTTCTGCTTCCTTGTATCTACCACATCCTCCCTGGCTTCATAGGGCATGGTGTCTCCAACGATCCGACCGTCAAGAAGACGGATGATTCTTGTAGAATATTCCTGCGCGAGCTCCGGATTATGTGTAACCATGATCACAAGTCGATCCTTCGCCACTTCCTTCAGCAGGTCCATAATATGTACACTGGTATCGGAATCCAGCGCGCCTGTGGGTTCATCTGCCAGTAGGATGGACGGATCATTGATGAGGGCGCGGGCAATGGCAACTCTCTGCATCTGACCTCCTGAAAGCTGATTGGGGCGCTTATGGATTTGATTTCCCAAACCGACCTTTTCCAAAACTGCCTTTGCTTTTTCACGCCGCTCCTTTTTAGATACACCGGACAGGGTCAATGCAAGCTCTACGTTGGCAAGAACGCTTTGGTGTGGGATCAGGTTATAACTTTGGAACACGAAACCGACAGAATGATTCCGGTAGGAGTCCCAATCTCTGTGGCTGTAGTTCTTTGTAGATACACCGTTAATGCTCAAATCACCGGAGGTATATTGATCCAAACCACCAATGATATTAAGGAGTGTGGTCTTGCCACAGCCGGAGGGACCTAAAATTGATACAAATTCATTTTTGCGAAAACTTACACTAAGACCGCGTAAGGCATGTACTTTTTCATTGCCGATATCATAATCCTTCGTGATTTCATATAAACTCAGCATACTCTTTCTCCTTTCATTACAATAGTGTCATTTTAATCCCTGTTTCAGGAAAAATCAATGCGATTAAAAAGATGTTCACAAAAATTTTATAAGATGGTGATATTTTGGGGAGCTATCTGCAAAAACTTTCGGAAATAATCTGGAGCTGGCCCTTGTTGCTGCTGTTCCTCTTTACGGGCAGTTTGCTTAGTATAAGATTTCGTTTTGTACAATTTCGGGGTTTATATCATGGACTGAGAAGTATCCTTCCACATAGATGCAATGGAGATAAGTCTACCTACAGTTCCTTGTGTACCGCTTTAGCCGCTACCATTGGTACGGGAAACATCGTAGGGGTGGCAACAGCAATCTCTGTGGGTGGTCCGGGATCCCTGTTTTGGATGCTATTTGCCGGACTTCTGGGTATGTCAACACAATTTGCCGAAGGCTTTTTGGCTGTCCGTTACGGATCTGTAAAAGATCAGAGTGGTGGCCCTTTCAGATATATGGAACGGGGATTAGGTCGGAAAATCACGGGGAAATTTTATGCCCTTCTGGTTACGATAGCAGGTTTGCTGGGAATTGGCACTGTGGTACAAATCAACAGTATTGCTCATTGTGTGGATAGTCTATTTCCTCGAGAAAATATGACAATGGCTTTCTCTCCTCCTGTTTTGGGGATTTGCGTTCTGGTATGCATCCTGTCTGCCCTTGTTCTCTTAGGAGGGGCTAAGCGTATATCCAAGATCTGCGGATATTTTGTTCCCTTTATGACAGCTATTTTTATGTTCTGTTCTTTACTCCTGCTGATTTGTCGCATAGAAGAGATCCCGAGAGCATTTGCTCTGATTTGGGAAGGGGCGTTCCGTCCAAAGGCTGCCATGGGTGCAGGAGTTGGGATAAGTCTGCAACAGGTGCTTCGTATGGGGGTCAGCAGGGGAGTCTTTACCAATGAGGCAGGGATGGGAACGGCGGCTATTGCGGCATCCTCCTCCGGTGTGAGAGATCCCTATGAACAAGGCCTGACCAGTATGAGTGCAACCTTTATTGACACATTGATCATCTGCACTGTATCCGGGTTGTGCTTATTGGTAAGTGATGCATGGACTATGCCCCTGGAGGGAAGCGCACTTATGAGTTATGCCTGGGTGCAATGCCTGCCTTGGAAAGGGATGATTTCCGAGGTTTTGCTGAACCTATGTCTCATATTCTTTGCCTTTGCCACGATTTTGGGTTGGGGCTTTTATGCCGAAAGCTGTCTGCTGTATCTTACAGGAGGAAAGGGACTTAAGCTCTATCGCCTTGCCTACATCACCACTTTATTGATCGGGCCTTTTATGACAGTCACTGCGGCATTTTCTTTGGCAGATATTCTAAACGGCCTTATGGCTGTGCCGAATTTATTGACAATTTTGTTCCTTCAAGAGGAAGTTGTTAAAGAAGTAAGAAAAAAGGATTGAAATTTTTCGGAAAATCTGGTATCCTTATGTCGATTTGTTGCGAATTGAGGATATGCTATGGAATTTTCCAATTTGTTCTTCTTATACCTGTTCCTTCCTCTTGGGGTGGGGATCTATTTTTTGACACCCGGCATCCGAGGGAAAAATATTGTATTATTAGCACTGAGCCTTTTGTTTTATGCCTACGGAGAGTTGCGTACTTTGCCCTTGCTCCTTGTCCTTTCCGGCATAAATTATCTTCTGGGGAAGAAGCTTTTTGAAAATAGACTTTTACTTTGTGTTTCTTTGGGACTGAATATTTCTGTGTTGGTCATATGCAAGGTCTTTTTGGAGTCCCTTCCCTTGGGACTGTCCTTCTATTGCTTCTCCCTGATCACTTATGTGGTGGGGGTGTACCGAGGAAAAACTCAAATTGCAGATTCTTTTGTGGAGTTCCTGCTGTTTGTGTGTCTGTTCCCCAAACTGCTTATGGGGCCTATTGTGAGATATGAAATGATTTCAGAACAGCTGAAGTACAGAGACCACGATCCGAAGAAGATCTACACCGGATGTGTGCGCTTCTTCCTCGGACTGGGGAGCAAGATCCTTCTGGCAGACCCCTTGTACGAATTGTATGCACAGCTGTTTGCCCAGAATTCAACGTTATCTGCATGGGTCGCAGCTCTTTGCTTCATGCTGTATATCTATTTTGAGTTTTCCGGCTATGCCCATATGGCTGTGGGCTTGGGGCAGATCTTCGGATTAACTTTGCCCGAGAATTTTTACAGACCTTATACTGCCGCAACCATATCCGATTTCTGGCGAAGATGGCATATCAGTCTGGGAAATTTCTTCCGTGATTATGTTTATATCCCTTTAGGCGGTAATCGTAAAGGGATCTACCGTCAGTGGTTAAATTTGTTCGTTGTATGGGTCTTGACCGGTCTTTGGCATGGATTTACCTTGCCTTTTGTGCTGTGGGGGCTGTATTACTTTGTTTTGAGTCTTCTGGAAAAAACAGTGACGAAAACCTATTGCAAGATTCCAAAGCTTATCCGTATACCACTTACCCAGTTTTTTGTTCTTATGGGCTGGGTGATCTTTGCCGCTAAAGACGGACATGAGCTGTATTATTCTTTGGCAAAAATGTTCTTGCCTTCCTCCGGCTCTAATGCCGCCGCGGCTTTGGTGTTGCGCAACAGTCTGTTACTGCTTGGTATCGCTATTGCACTTGCGCTGTTTGGCGGTGGTGTGGAGGCTTATCTTCAAAATAAGGTCAGTTCCTGCAACAAGCCCTTCCTTCGGGGCCTGTGTCTATGTATTACCGGTCTAGTTATGGCATGCATCTTGATTTTATGCACGGCCTCCCTCCTGAGTGCAGGGGCAAAGCCTTCTATGTACGCATCTTTCTAAATTACGGAGTTACTATGAAACGACTATATCTCTTGATCCCCTTGACCCTGCTGCTGTGTATGCTCTTCGTAGGACTGTACTGTATTTACGCTTCGGGTGTGCCTGCAATTGGTCTCAACGGCTTCACGGAAGGGGAGTATGTTCAACAATTTCAGAAGCATTTATCTGAGGGTTTTCCGGGATCAAAACCATTGGAAGAGATCCGTCTGCAAATGAATGGCTTCTATCATTTTTCCGCCGTGGATCAGGACGGGGATATTCAGCTTCTGATCCCCATTACCAACGATGCGGCGGATCACGGTGCTGCTCTTCAGCCACAAGAGCCTGAAGAACCCAAAGAAGAAATTCAGGAAACACAGCTTGAAGAGACCATACCTATCGATGACAGCACAGAGCCAACAGAGCCTGCTCCGACGGAAACTGAAGTCACAGAGCCTCACGAGGAAGAACCTCCTGTAGAAGTTCTCGGTCAGATCCTGCTGATGGGAGACCGAGCTATCGAGCTTCCTGTTGCCAAATACTCCGCAATTGAGGAGTATGCAAAAGCTGTGGATCGGATTGCAAATGCTCTGGATGGGGTCAACACCTATTCGCTCCTTGTTCCCAATGCTGCAGGACTCTATGCTCCTGTGGACTATCAGAGTGATATTGACTCTCAAGAATCTATGATTTCCTATGCATACAGCCTTATGGATCCCAAGGTGAAAACCACAGATGCATACTCCCTGCTCTTGGAACATAAGGATAAATACCTCTATTTCCGCACAGACCATCATTGGACCCATTTGGGCTCTTATTATGCCTACGTAGCTTGGTGTGAGACCGCGGGATTTGAGCCTCAAAAGATTGAGGATTTCCAAACAGGTTCTTATGAAACGTTCTTGGGAACAATGTACGGCTTCCTGTCAAAGTATCCTCAGAGAGAGGTCTTGAAAGAAAATCCCGACTCCCTGACGTACTACATCCCCTCGGTGGAGAGTAAGGCAAAATATTACGATACGGCTGATATGAGCTATGGTACATCCATTGATGTGATATATCCCTTGTCTTCCTCAAGAAGCAATAAATATTTATGCTTCCTTGCCGGAGATCACCCCATTACGGTGATCGAGACAGGGCTTGAGGAAGAGCGCACCTGTATTCTGATCAAGGAATCCTATGGCAATGCTTTTTCCACCTGGCTCACGGGGCATTACAGTAAGATTATATGCATTGATCCCAGAGAATTTAATCGAAATGAGAAGCCTTCTCTGGATCTGGTAAAATTTGCTAAAAAGGTCGGTGCAGATGATTGCATCATTCTGAATTATCCCATTATGATCAATTCCTCAGCCTACAGTAGCTGGCTTGGGAGATTGATAAAATAAGAAACAGTGCCTCTTGACGAACTTTTGGCATCATCAAGAGGCACTTTATATTACAGATCGTCTCTGTCTGCCAGCGCATTTCTGCGGAACAGCAGGGATACACACCAAATGCCGGCAATTCCCACAAGGGTATAAACCACACGGCTGAGCAGGGAAGTCTGTCCACCCAGAAGCCAAGCCACCAGATCAAAGCGAAACAGTCCCACAAGACCCCAGTTCAAAGAACCGATAATGCTCAGGATCAATGCAATTGTGTCCATCAAAACACCTCCGTTTTTGTTCTGAACATAGTATGAGCTGTTTTTTTGGGCAGTATACGCAAAAATCCCGGTGAAATTTGTCAAAAACGACTGAGCATATCCTCTATGCAAACGGACAAAAATCATGTATAATAGTACTGTGTAGTGTTATGCACAATGTATTTTAAAAATCATAAGAAAGGCTGATCAACTATGAATGCATTTTTACCTGCTGATATTCTTTTTCCCCGTGTAGAGTCTATGGAGAAGTGGGCTGTCATTGCCTGTGACCAGTTTACCTCTGATCCCGCTTATTGGGAGCGTGTACGTAAAAACGCTGAGGGCGCCCCTTCCACCATTAACCTGATCCTGCCCGAGGCTGAGCTGGGTACTGAGAAGGAAGCAGAGCATACTGCTCTGATTAACCGTACTATGGCAGAATATCTCCGTGATAATATTTTCACCACATACGAAAATTCTCTGGTATATATCGAGCGTACTTTGGAAAACGGCACTGTCCGCAAGGGCTTGGTTGGCATGGTGGATCTGAATGCATATGATTATTCCACCGGCTCTACCTCTGCCATCCGTGCTACGGAGCGTACCGTTGTGGAGCGTATTCCTCCCCGTATGCGTGTCCGTCGTGATGCTCCCATTGAGCTACCCCATATCCTAATGCTGGCTGACGATCATGATAAGGTTCTGATCGAGCCCATTGCCGAGAAGAAGGCTGAGCTGAAGGCTCTGTATGATTTCGAACTTATGGAAGGTGGCAACCGTATCCGTGGCTGGCTGGTTGACGGCGCACAGGCTGAGGCATTCAATGCCCGCCTGACCGAGTATACTGCTACTGTTGGCAAGAAGTACGAAGATCTTCAGGGTGTTCCTATGGTCTTTGCAGTTGGTGACGGCAACCACTCTCTGGCTACCGCAAAGTCCTGCTACGAAGAACTGAAGGCCAATAATCCCGATGCAGACCTGTCCATGCATCCCGCTCGTTTCGCTCTGGTCGAGCTGGAGAACATCCATGATGAGGCTCAGGTTTTCGAGCCCATCCATCGTGTCATTGTAAAGTGCGATCCCAAGGCTCTCCTTGCCGCACTGGAGAAGGATGCTTGCGCCGAGGGTGGTTTCCCCGTCAAGTGGTACATCGGTAAGGAATCCGGAACTGTCACTCTGGACAAGGCAAAGAGCCAGCTGGCTGTCGGTGTCCTGCAGGGCTTCTTGGATGAGTATCTGGCAAGCAACGAAGGCGAGATCGACTACATCCATGACGATGATGCTCTCATCGATCTGGCAGATCAGGAAAATGCTATCGGATTCCTCCTTCCTGCAATGGAAAAGAGCCAGCTGTTCCGTGGTGTCATTGCAGACGGCATCCTGCCCCGCAAGACCTTCTCCATGGGCCACAGCCGTGAAAAGCGCTACTATCTGGAAGGCAGAAAGATCAAATGATCATTTTGTCTCGCCCGGCATACGCCAAGGTCAATCTGACCTTGGATGTCCTTGCTAAGCGGCCTGATGGATATCATAATCTGGAAAGTGTTTTCCAGGAAGTCAGTCTTCACGATGATATTACCTTACGTCTTGGAACCCGGGAGCCATGGAAAGTGAAGTGCAATCTTCCGAACATTCCCTGTGATGAGCGAAATTTGGTATGGAAAGCCGCCGATGCCTTTTGTAAGGAATGTGCATTTGATCCTCAGGGCTTGACCATTGAGGTCTATAAGCGTATTCCCAGCGAGGCAGGCTTGGGCGGTGGCAGTGCAGATGCCGCCGCAGTTCTCATGTGTCTCAATGAACGTTTGGAAAAGCCTCTTTCTGTCCAAAGCTTGATAGATCTCGGTGCAAGGATCGGATCGGATGTACCTTTCTTTATCCTTGGGGGAACAGCTTATGCCCAAGGTCGGGGAGAGCGTCTGCGTAAGATCGAAGCCAAAGGGAAACTGCACTATGTGTTGGTTAAGCCGGAGCTGTCCTTTTCCACTCCCAAACTTTTTGCCAAGCTGGATTCCTGCACCATCACCCATAGACCGGATCAGTTGGGAATGGAAGAAGCACTTCTTTCCCACGATGTGGACACAGTGGCCGGGAAACTTTGCAATGTCTTTGAACTTGCGGTTGTTACGGACCATCCGGAGATTTCTGACATCAAAGAACTATTGCTGAAGCAGGGGGCTTTAGGTGCGCAGATGACCGGTAGCGGTAGTGTAGTCTTTGGAGTGTTCTCCTCCGAGGAAGATGCCGAGACCTGCGGGCAGGCCCTGAGATCACGATATCCTAACACATTTGTGTGTCAAAGCGTTTAAAATTATCAAACACCGTCTATACTGTAAGCATACTTACAGTAGGCGGTGTTTTTTATGTTTAAAATCAAATTTCTTTTGTGGGTAGTTTGTGTATTTTGCGTTGGATTTTTCCTATACGGTGGGGAATCTCTTCTTCTGCAAAATTCCATTTCCGAAAAGACTTTGAGATTACATGTGCTGGCTAATTCCGACAGTGTAGCGGATCAAGAAGAAAAACTATCCTTACGGGATCATCTAATGGGAGAGGTTTTACCTCTGACAGAGGATTGCAGTTCTTTGGCTCAAGCACAGGAAATCTTGTCAATGCATTTCGGAGACCTTGAATATTCCTGCAATCAATTCCTCCGGGAACAGGGAAGCTGTCATTCGGTGAGGATCAAACTATCCGAGGAAAACTACGGCACTCGTTTTTACGATGGGATTTCCATGCCGGCAGGGGACTATCCCTCCTTACAGGTATTTATCGGAGAAGGAAGGGGACAAAATTGGTGGTGTGTGGTATTTCCGTCTCTTAGCACTTCGGCAGAAACAGAGGATTTGAACATTGAAGGATATAATAGAGCGGAGATATCTTTGATACGGAATGAAAAGGATACTTACCATATGAGATTTAAAGTCATGGAGTGGGCAAATTCCCTTCTGCAATTCTTACAGAACTTGAGTTTCCGCAAAAAGCAGTTGTAGAAGCAGAAGGTTGTCCTATTACGCTTTTTGCGTTGGATGCGACTCATGAACTGGACCTTGAAGAGTGAAAATGACCTCGTTTGGGCATAGCAAAGCTGACCCCACCATGGGT
>JAZMZW010000172.1:0-23591 GCA_045586205.1 Faecousia sp.
CCATAAATCGGAATTTGATGAACACAGTGGGTAGTTTAGGTATATGAAACGGCTCTGCATCCGAAAAAGGACGCAGAGCCGAATTTTTATTGGGAGAGAAAGCATGATTGATAAAAGAGCCTTGCAGGACTGCTGCTGTGGCAAACTTTACCCAACCCTTTCCTGTGCGCTACTGTGGAATCCTTAGGTATACAGATTGCGTCGGTGGAGGAAGCAAACTGCCTGCGCTCTGGTACATACGCTATTGGGAGCGAAGGTCGTTGCAGTCATACCCTGTGTAATGCCTTTTTCCACTGCCCACAGGACAGCATCGTAATAATATTCCTCGGAGGATATATCTACAAAGGGGGTATGATTCTTTGTAGGTCCGGGAGATCCAAGGGAGCGATGGAGGAAGGTGACGATCTGCGCTCTGGTACATTCGCTGTTGGGAGCGAAGGCAGTTTCGCTCACACCTCGAGTGATGCCCAATTCTACTGCCCAAAGAACGGCTTGGTAGAAGTAATCACTTTCCTTCACATCGTCAAAGGGGCTGACGGGAACGATGGACTCCGGGCTGCCGGCGGCACGCCAGAGGAAGGTGATAATATGGGCTCTGGTACAGTTGCTGTCGGGAGCAAAGGACGTGGCAGACACACCGTTGGTAATGCCCTTATTAACTGCCCAATTGACGGATTCGAAATACCAACTGCTTGTAGATACATCGGTAAAGAGAGACTGATTATCCCACAGCCAGGTCACACCCTCCGGATTCAGAGAGAACACGGATTCATTCCAGGTGCTGTTATTGAGGGGGTAGTATGCATTTGTGTTGCATCCATAGAAAACCTTGGTTCCGAAGGTAGGGGCATTGCCCTTGAAGTAGATTTTTTCCAGATTTTTGCAGTAGGAGAAGGCGTTGTTGTCGATAGTCTTTACATGAGCGGGGATGGTGACAGAGCGTAGACTTTCGCAACCCCAGAATGCGCCCTTGCATAGGGTGGTGATATTATTGGGAATGACCAAATCTACTATTTTGACACCATTGAGATACAAATCGGCGCCCATGTCCATGGGGTAAGCGTAGTTGTCATAAGTCATGGAACACCATTTTTGTAAATTGGAAATGTTTACCCGTTCCAGATTTTCCACACCGCAAAAGGCATATCCGCCTATGGAAGTCAGGGTAGTGGGGATGGTGATGGTTTTGACAGAGTCAAAGGCAGCGTCAGAATAGAATGAATAGGCACCGATGTATGTGATGCCTTCTTCAAAAATGACGTGAACAGGATCGTGGCGATACCAGTTTTTCACTAACCAGTTTTTGCCATCTTCCATTTTACCCCATCCTGAAAAAACCAGGCGTCCGTCAGAGTAGGTTGTCCATGTAATATTGGGGCCTGCCTTGCCGGTTTCCAATACCTCTGCGGCATGGGTGATGGGGGTTACAATGACCGGTATGGTAGCGATCAAGACCAGAGCCAAAAGAA
The DNA here is from genome assembly GCA_045586205.1 of Faecousia sp. Taxonomy (GTDB): domain Bacteria; phylum Bacillota; class Clostridia; order Oscillospirales; family Oscillospiraceae; genus JAZOXB01. The sequence goes on from JAZMZW010000172.1 coordinate 1,470, forward strand.
AACTTAAAATTCGTTTTTTCATAAATAACACTCCTTTACTGTTGTTCCAGATAACGCTGGAGGATGGCACAGACCTGGGCTCTGGTTGCGTTGCCCTGAGGACTTAAGGTGACAACACCGTTTTTCGCAATACCGGTGAGAAGTCCCGTGGCAACCGCCCAAGAGATAGGCTCCTGCGCATAGGTGCTTACGCTTTCGGCATCGGGGAATGGGAGCGGATTCGTACGGAGGCTTGTATCCATGCCGTTCATGGTGGCAAAGCGATAGAACATGGTGACCAGCTGTTCTCTGGTAATGAGACTGTCGGGACTGAAACGATTGTCGCCTACACCGTTGACGATGCCGGTTTCTGCTGCCCATGCAACGGCTTTGGCATACCACTGCGTGTCTTCTACATCGGTGAAGGTGCTCTCATATCCTTCGGGGGAGCCGCTGTACCGCCACAGAACAGTGACCAGCATGGCACGAGTCATGGTTTTATTGGGAGCGAACAGGGTGTCATTCATACCGTTCATGAGACCGCGGTCAATCATGGCAGAAACGGCACCGTAGTACCACTGATCGGAGGAGAGGTCTGTAAACTTTTTGCAGGGAGAGTCCCAATCCATAAAGGTACAGCCTTCAAGGGGTTCCTGCTCCCAACCGGTAGAATCGGCACTGCGATAGATGACTACGGGACGGTGGCCGTCCTTGCCGTAAATGCTACTGATAAACTGATCCCTTCCTGTGATAGGGGCATCTCCCTTGAAGTACAGGGTGAGTCCGGTGGGATAGCTGAAATAACGGAAGGATCGTTCACCGATCCGCTCCACTGTAGAGGGAATGGTCAAGGTAGAAAGATCGGAATTGTCGAAGCAGAAGGAACTAATGTATTTCAGACCTTCCGGCAAATGGACGGTTTTGATTTGACTGCCTCTATATACCAGATTGGAGGCGATGCCTCGAGTGCCTAAGCGAACGGTCAGTTCCTCTCTGTCTCTGTCGGCACACAGGAGCCAATTGTCAAGATACAGACCGCCGCCTACCCAGTTGGCAGGATCCTGCTCGTAGGGGGTATTGACTAATAATTCAGCCCCTACATTGTACACACTGCCGGGAATGTTCAAAGAGGACAGAGAGGTGCACCCGTAAAAGACAAAGTCACTTATTTCTTCCAAACCTTCGGGAAGGGTGATCTCTTCCAGAGATGTACAGCCGTAGAAGGCCATGTGTTCAATGGTACGCAGGGTAGTGGGAAGGGAAACTGTTTTTAGACCTGTGCAGGCTTGAAAAGTGCCGAATTCGATGGTGGTGATGCCGGAGGGGATGGTGATCTCTGTAAGGGCACTTTGACCCCGGAAACATTCGCTACCGATACTCTCTAAGGTATCCGGCAGAACAACAGACTCAAGCACAGGAGTCTCGCTCAGAAGCCAAAAAGAGGAATTCCGAAGAGCTTTTACAGTGACACCACCGATTTGAGAGGGGATCACTGCCCGAGTGATGGCTTCGTCGCAGCTTACCACGGTTCCCGTAGTGGGGTCGAAGTAAATATTACCGCCCTCTACAGCGTAGGGAACCAAGTCCGATTCAGCGGCGACTGCAAGGGTGGCAGGGAGTAACAGCAGAACCAGACAGAGAATGAGGAGAAGACTTGTTAGGCGTTTCATAAAATTAGGCCTCCTTTTGTGTTGAAATTGAAATGATGGGGATACATCATATCTACAAATATAGTATATCTCTGAGAGGGGTGCTTGTCAATAGGAATGTGATACAAAACGTCCCTTTTATAGAGAGGGGGCATAGGGGTGCGACCCATCGCTATCGCTAAAAGGGGAATGGATTCTCGGAAAGTTCTTTTACTATGGTGCTTGTGGCCTTCTGTGAACGGGGAGTAAAGTAGCTACAGCTATATGAAACACAAAAATGCCGGAATTGTCAATATACCCTACATGAAACGACAAGTTCCCATCTTATAACGCAAACAGTTATGACTATTACCCTCTGAATTTTGACCCGTCCTCTGTGGAGACAGTGACTATTCGCTTCAAATTGGTGAACTGTACACAGGTTACAGAAAAGATCCCGGAGATCATTTTTGAGTATTATTATACCAAGGATGGCAGTTACGGTTACGGCAATGATATGAAGGCCGTTTACACCTTCCGTGACGGAGAATATATGGCAATCAGCATTCCCGTCAGCTCCAAACTTAAGAATGCGGATTTCCTCAAGGGCTTCGGCTTCTGCTTCCGCAATTTCAGCAAGTGAATTGGAAAGTCTGTATCTCCGTGTGAGCTACAAGGATATTTACGGGGATACCATGGAAATCACTGTGACGGAGCTTCAGCCCTACAGTGAGGAACGTAGCCTGTATTCCTTCACTGTAGATTGCCTCCTTGCATCGGAACTGAGAGAGGTGCTTTCCGTGCGGATCTTTGAGGGGGAAAGCCCTGTGTCTTCCACCTTCCAATACAGCGCCGACACCTACGGCAACAATAAGAGTGGTGCACTTCTGAAACTGTGTAAGGCCCTCTTTGCCTACAGTGATTCTGCGAAGGCCTACTTCATGAATTAAGCGATCCTGCAAAATAAAAAACCGAGGCAGAAGGAAAGGCTTCTGTCTCGGTTTTTTTAAGAAAGTATTATTCATCTGCGTAGATGTGGGGTTGCTCTTTGTAATCTTTTACGCGGTAGCCTTCAATAAAAGCATAATTTTGGGGGCTGTTTTTCGAGGAATCGGATATGGGATGGCTGAGCCCTGCGGCATCGAAATAGATCTGCTCCAGATATTCATATTTGGAGTAGATCCCTTGGGTACACCATACCAAGGCATTTCGCACATAGGATGCGTGTTCCGCAAAGAGACCATAGTCCATTTGGATCCCCAGATGCTCTGCCAAGAGCAGGGAGAAAGCGATCACACTGCGGGTATTGCCCTCTCGGAAGGGATGAATCTGCCAAATTGCTCCTGTAAGTCTTACGATTTTAAACAGAAGCCTTTTGGGGTCCTTTGTATTTTTCAGACCCTTGATCTCGCGGGAAAGAGCATCCAGCTGTTGCTTGATCTCCGAGGGATAGGCATAGCGGACGGTGTCTCCACCCAGGACCTCCTCAGCTTTTCGGATATGGATGGTGCGAAATTCTCCTGCCCATTCAAACAGGCTACCGAAAATGCATTTGTGAATATTCTGAAGGGTCTCGGTGTCGAATTTGCGGTATTCCCGTCCGTAGACAACAGCCATGGAAAGGGCAGTCAAATCTCCCTCGGCTTTTCTCAATTCTTCATAGTCTTTGATCCCAAGAAGATTTTTTAGCACCGGAGCATCCTCGTAGAGGTAGGGATCGGTTTGTCGGATCTGATTCATACTACGACCTCCGTGATACCGTAATGATACAATGCCTTCATATAAATGCTTGCAAAGCTCAACTGTCCCTTTGCCCATGCTTCCAAGGTATGTTGGGTTTCTTCTTGGGAGGGCAAACCTTCCAGTGCGCCAATGGCACCGGCAAACCGCAAGGCTGTTCCACGCTTTGATAGGGGAAGAACATCCATGTCCGAAGCTTGCTTCAGGAAGAAAAAAGTACGGGAAAGCTGTGGGTCAAGGATCTTGGCGGCGGACTCCAATCGATGCAATTCCTTTCGGTTATCCTCCAATAGGGTAGCGAGGGGTTCTCTTTGGGCAAGAAGGGTGCGGAACGCCGGGACTTTGTCATGAGGGATATAGTCACTTTTCTTTTTGCCCAAGGCAGTGTATTGATGATAGGTGTAGTCTTTTCCGGAAATTCGTTTGCTTACAAGATAGCCCTTGGGAATCTCTCGGAGTTGAGAACGGAGTTCTACGTTTTTATGCAGTAGCTCTGCATATTCTTCAAATACCTCTTTATACTTCATAGGCATACCTCCTTTTTACTTAGTATAGCCTATTTAACACCTGGTTGTCAAGATAAATATACAAAAGGGGTTAAAATGATAATAGGGTTTGGATGCTTCCTTGCTACTTCTTCTGCCAAGCGACTATCCGGGGAATCGCAGCACTGATCATTCATAACTCAGCTTTGTGCTTGCTTTTTGGGGAGTTTTTGGGTATAATCGAAGATAGGAAAATTTTGTATATTTCAAGGAGGTTTGTATGAAATTTTTTGCGAAAATGAAGGGACTGTTGGCTATGGTGCTCCTTCTGGCCATGGTTCTTGGGCTTTGTCCCGCAAGAGCTACAGAGGGGCAGGGGATGGCGGATATTCTGCTGTATGAACGTTATCCCGAGGCCAAGGAGTTCCAAATTTCTACTCCCGAAGGCTTGCAGAAGTTCTCTCAGCTGGGACAGAAGGACAGCTTGGCGGGGAAAAGCTTTTACTTGATCTGCGACATTGACATGAACGGCTTTTCCTATGTGCCTCCTGTGGAGTTTGGGGGCATCTTTGACGGTGGCTTCCATGCCATTAAGCGTCTGAGCGTGACCACCAATGATGCCAACTGTGGCTTTATCGGCAAAGTCAATGCTACGGGTGTGGTGAGAAATCTGGGCATTGAGGCCGGTATTTTCACCGCTACTTGCAGTAAGGACGGCTGGCGTGCCGGTTCTCTGGCGGGCATTGTGGAAAAAGGTCTGGTGGAAAACTGTTGGAGCTCCTCCGATGTGACCATTTCCGGCGGTTATGAGTCTCTGTCCGTTGGCGGTATTGTGGGCGGTCTCCACAGCGGTGGCATTGTGAAGAACTGCTATTTTGCGGGCATTGCCACGGGCATCAAGGTTGCCGCTGGCATTGCCGGTTGGGGACAGGGTAGCAGTGACAGCTATGTTGGGCAGATCTACAACTGCTTCAACATGGGTCAGCTGGTGGCTGAGACCAAGTATGCCATCGGTCGTTACAGCAAGAATATCACTGCCACCAATCAGGCAAGAGCTATGTATAATAACTACTACTTCGACAGTAGCTATACGGAATATGACTGGTCCGAGGGGGATATTAAGGCCTCCCGTCATAATTTAGGCAGTGGCTATCTTGCCCGTGTGCTGGACTACAGATCTCCCTTAGGTGGGGAGCCTGTGTGGTCTCAGGGTGCGCTGTTCCCCGAATTGCGGAAGACTGCGGGTGTTTATCCCCTGTCTCTGACTGTGGTTTCCAAGGGGAGCAGTAGCAAAACCACCTTGTATCTCAATGCAGGGGATCGTTATACCGTAGGTGTGCCGGAGAATATTTCCGTCAGCCTCAGCGCCAATGCCGGAAGCGTTGAGGGGCGCACTTTCACCATGCCCGCACAGAATACGGCTCTGACCGTCACTGTGGATGCGGTCAATGTGGTGGACTACAATAGTTATCCTTCGGAACAGCTTTACATTGTCACCGACGCCGCCGGCTTTACGGCGCTGAGCACCACGGTCAACGGCGGTGTGACCTTCGCAGGGAAGTCTCTGTACATGCTCTGCGATATCAATATGGAATATGAAGTCCATACCCCTATCGGTATTTTTATTTCCGAAAGTGACCGTAGCAAGTGCTTCTCCGGCAGCTTTTACGGCAATAACTTCAAGGTCTTTAATCTGAAGGTCAATGACACCTCCCTTAACGGCGGTGGATTGTTCGGTAGTTCTTATCAGGCATATTTCAACGGCCTGCATATTTTCAACGGCTCTGTGACCTGTGGCAACCGCGCAGGGGGTATTACGGGCTATGCAGATGCCTGTACCTTTGAGTATTGCACCAACGGCGCAAGCATCAAGTCCAAGGGGGGCACCGACGGCATCGGCGGTATTGCAGGTGTGGCAAGAATGAGTTCTGTCTTTAATTATTGCGGAAACTACGGCACCATTACCGCTACGGTCAAGGCCGCCGCCGGTATTGCCGGTTGGGGACAGGGAAATGTGCAGATGACAGGTTGCTTCAACACCGGCATCATTACCGCTCCCAGCGATGTGGCGGCTCTTGCCCGTGTGAAGGAGGGCTATACTCCCGCCTTTAAGGATTGCTATTATCTCAAGCCCGCTTGTGACGTGTCTGTAGCGGGATCTTCCACCAATCTGCAACGCTTCCGTTGCGGGATCGTGGCTTCTTATATCAACACCTCTTCCCGCAAGAATACAAGCAACGGTGCGTTCACGGGAACTCCTGTGATCCCTGCGGTTTGCACCCAAAATCAACAGCCTGCTATCTGCACCCGTCTGTATTCCTATACGGAGGATGTACAGTTAGACTACCAAACCATCTGTGCCAATTTGGGAGATGATCTGCCTGCTACCAATGCCTCTTGCTACTACGGCACCGAGGCTTACCCCGCACCGGATGCGGTGACTTCTTATGCCTATCCCACGGCAGTTCCTTTCTATATCAGCTACGAGCTCAACGGCGGTGCCTGGGTAGGGGAAGGTTCTACGGAATATACCCGTGCTCTAGGTGCAGGTTTGCCCCAAGAGGGAGAGGTGCGCAAGGAGGGCTATGCCTTTGCAGGCTGGTTTGAAAATGCGGGACTTACGGGACAGCCTCTTGCAGTGATCCCTCCGGAAACGACCGGAGATAAGACCGTCTATGCCAAGTGGGCACAGGTGGTGGAGATCGGAACTGTAGAAGAATATCTCGCCTTGGTCAATGCCGTCAACGGAGGGGATAGCTACACTGACCGTTATATCCGTCTCACAGGGGATCTGGACTTCGGCGGTGCTACCATTCCTGCCCTCGGCAGCAAATCTGCACCCTTCTGCGGTGTACTGGACGGACAGGGTTATACGGTTAAGAATTTCTATGTCAGCGGGGACAATGCACAGGGCTTCGTTGGATATTTGAAGGAAGGCACTGTGAAATTCCTCTGTGTGGAAAGCGCTACGGTCTCCGGCAAGACCAATACCGGCTCTTTGGTGGGCATCAATGAGGGCGGTCTGGTTATGGGCTGTATGAGCAGTGGTGAGGTCATTTCCACTTGGACGACTTATGATTACACCCTCATGTGTCAGAATGTTCGTTACTCCCGTGCAAACGATCCTTCCCCCAACAGTGTGGAGGAACGTATTCCCCGTATGAAGACCTTCTTGAAGAATTACAGCCCGGATATTATCGGCTTCCAGGAATATGACTCCGTGTGGAAAACTGCCATTGACAGTGTCCTGACCGGCTACGAGAAACAGTTGGTGTACGGCAATACGCCTATTTCCGAGGCAGGTACTCCCCTGTACTGGAAGAGCAGTAAATTCAGCGCCTTGGAAAAGGGTACCTTCTGGCTCAGTGAGACCCCCAATGTGATCTCCTACGGCTGGGGTGCCGCCCATTACCGTACTTGCACCTATGCGGTACTGAAGGTCAAGAATACGGACATGCTCATTATTGCCGCCAATGCCCATCTGGATCACGAGGTGGAGTTGGCACGTGACAAGGGCATGGAACTGATCATGAACCGCATGGATGCCCTCATGGAAAAGTATGAGGCAAAGGGCTACAACGAAATTTACTTCCACATTATCGGCGACTTTAATGCACAGCCCAGCTCCAATATGGCAAAGGAACTGAGCAAGCGTCTGACGGAAGCACGCTATGCGGCAGTGACCTTGGGAACGCCTGTGGACACCAATACCTACAGCTCCTACAAGGAGACTGCCACCAGTCGCGGTGACTTCATGTTCATCACCAACAATGTGGATGTGCCTTATTACAAGGTTGCTCTGGATAAGATCAACGGCTATGCTATTTCCGACCACTACGGCCTGTACGGAGAGCTCCGTATCGGCGGGAACTCCCACGGCGGTATTGCGGGTGAAAACAGAGGTGTGATCCTCAGCTGTGCCTATACGGGTCATATCCAAACTCAGGCAGGCTCCTCCGGCATGGCGGGTGAAAATAAGGGTTGGATTCTCAACTCTTACAGCCAATACAGCACTACGGCACAGAAGGTCTTTGCCAATGCCATTACCACTAAATACAACAACGGCAGAGCGGATTTCTGCTATTATGCTTCCGGTAGCGGTCACGGAGGAGCCGGTTCTGCGGTCTCCGATCTGAAGGCCGTGAATATGCCCGAAAAGCTCAACAGAATGGTACCTCTCTGGGTGCGCAGAGCGGGTGTCAATGAGGGTCTGCCCTTTATCTGTGCAAAGCATGAACTTGTGTATGAGGATCTGGGCACAGCGGGGCACAAGGTCAGCTGTGAAAGCTGCAGAGACTCCTATGAGGAAGCCCATGTATTTACGGATCATATCTGCATCTGCGGTGCTAGGGAGATTTTAGAGCCTGTTCCGGATGAAAGCCTGAAGCTTAACCACAGCTTGAATTTGGCAAGTGATATTTCCATTAACTTTGCAGTACCCGTTGCCATGCTGGAGGGCTTTGATATGACAACAGTCTATGCAGAAAGCACTGTGGCAAACTATGAGGGAGAAAGCTTCTTAGGTACGGATACCGTCCGCATGGAGCCTGTGAAGAACGGGAATTTGTATTATTTCACCCTGACTGGCATTACCGCAGTGCAGATGAATGATAGCATCTCCACGGTACTTTACGGTGAGAAAGAGGGACAGCTCTATTGTTCCGATCCCGATCTGTACAGCGTGGCACAGTATGCCTACTCTCAGCTTGGCAAGACCTCTGCAACGAACAGCCTCAAGACCCTCTGTGCCGATCTCCTGCGCTACGGCGCAAAGGCGCAGATCTACAAGGACTACCGCACAAGCGCCCTTGCAGATGAGAAGCTGACCCACGAACAGCAGTCCTATCTTTCCGATTTGGGTGCAGTTACCTTTGGCAAGAACAACACGGATACGGGAGACCTTGCCAATGCTCCCATTACTTGGGTAGGTAAGACCTTGATGCTGGACTCCAAGGTTTGCGTGAAGTTTATCTTCCTTACAGAGAACTACGGAGGAAAGATTGAGGATCTGAAGCTTAAGGTAAGCTACCGGGATATCTACGGCGAGACCATAGAACTGACACTTCCCCATGCAGAAGCGTACAATGCAGAAAAGAATTTGTATGCCTTCACTCTGGATGCCCTTCTGGCCTCCGAGCTGAGAGAGGTGATCACCGTTCGGATTTATGAAGGACAGACACCGGTTTCCTCCACTCTCTGCTACAGTGCCGATACCTACGGCAATAACAAAACCGGCACTCTGGGCGAACTGTGCAAAGCCCTCTTTGCCTACAGCGACAGCGCAAAGGCGTTTTTTGCGAAATGAAACATTGAGATGACTTTACTGGATAGGAGGTTACAATGAAACGATTTATCAGAAGACTGACTGCGGGGATCCTGAGTGTGATTTTCCTTTTGTCTGCCTGCCCCATTGGGGCAGGTGCAGACTTTGCCTCGGAAATCAAGACGGGGATCAAAAGCACGGTTCAGTCCAAAAAAGACTATACCCTGATGTCAGGGGTGACGGAGTCCAATATTACCTTAAACGATGGGCATCTTGGCTATATGCTTCAGGTTTCCCCCAATGCCAAGGCGGAATTAAAGGTGTCCTACAGCCAATATTTCACGGATAACAGCTCCAAAGCATCTCGCACTGCGGCAGTGAAAAATATGGGCTACAGCTTCACCAGACCCACGGTTCAGGCCGCTGCCTACGAAAAGGCAACCTCCCGTAACGTGATCTTTGCCATGAACGGAAACTTTGCCTTTGATAGCGGAGAGCCTATGGGGCTGATCAAGGTGGAAGGGAATGTGATCCATCCCTCCGACAGCAATGCCAAGATCTACTTCGCTATTTTGAAGGACGGAAGCTATGCCTTCCGCACCTATACCGACGATCACAGTGATGTGGTAGAGGCCATAGCGGGCAGACAGTGGTTGGTTCGGGATGGAAAACAGGTGAAACAGAACACGGAGCAAGTTTCTGCCAGAACAGCCATTGGTCTCAAGGCAGACGGGACTTTGGTAAGCTTTGTGGTAAACGGAAAGACCAATTCCTACGGCGTAACCATCAATGATATGTCCGAGCTCATGTACTCCCTCGGCTGTGTCAATGCCATTAACCTGGACGGTGGCGGATCCTCTCTTTTTGCCACCCAACGAAGTGGAAATTCCGATTTGGTGATCCGAAATTCCCCCTCGGATTCGGATGGAGAGCGGAAGGTTTCTTCTGTACTCTTCCTCGTAACGGAGCCACAGTCGGAGCGCCTGTATTTTGATTTTACGGACGATGTTGCCGCCAAGGAAAGATACAAGGCAGACGTTTACGGTGGATTGAATTACGATACAGGGAATTGGCACTACCATCACAGCTATTGCACCGCTCCCAACTTTGACAAAACGGCGGGCACGATGTCCTTCTCCACCACATCTGCCTGTCCTGCGGATCGCAACATTCATCCCGTGATCACTTCTTCCAATACCAGTTATACAAGTGGGCATCCTCTTGTCTATATTCCCACAGGGGAGGATTATTTTAAGCTCAGGATGAAGATCGAGGGATCTACGGATACAGCGGCGGATTTCCGTATTATGTATGCCGATGATGACGGGGATGAAAGTACCAATATAGCCGGTACTGTCTCCATCCCCGGGGAGTATGTGAACGGCGAATATTTCATCTTGGAAGGGAAACTGAATTTCCGGCAGGTGGATGCCGTGACCGCCATCCGTCCCGAGGTGTACAATCTTACGGTGAAGGATCCTGCTAAGAATACGGTGAAATTCACCTATGATTATATTTACATCGGCCCCGAATCCGGTGCGGGAAGCAGGGATTCTTTGCTCTTTGACTTCACTAACAGCACGGAGGCAAGAGAACGCTATGGAAGCATAACTTACGGCTTCATGGACTTTGACCGAAGCACACAGGGCTTCTGGGCAACGGCGTACAACAGCTCCGGCAGTGCATTTACCGTTGATAACAAAGAAGGACTTCTCCGTGTGGAGGTGACCGATGGTTACAGTGGCTCTGCGGAGGCAGGGAACTTGACCTACGGCCCTTGGATCAAGACCACCAATTCCTCCGGGAACTTAACGGGAAGAAGCACCTATGCCTACTATCCTTTGAGTTATATTCCCTCGGAGGCGGAGATCTTTCAGATCCGATTCCGCACGGAGAACTGTACTGTCCCTGCGGGAAAGACAGGGAACTTGGTTCTGGAATATTACTATACCCAAGAGGATGTTCATTCTTTCAAGAATGATATACGAAAGACCTACAGCTTGACAAACGGCATATTTCAAACCCTGACGGTTCCCGTGTCCTCTGCCTTCCGTACGGCGGATGTGATCAAGTGCTTTGGCTTGCGCTTCCAGAATATCAAGGGGGAGGCCGTAGGAGAGATCGCCATTGATTATATTTACATTGGCCCTTCCTGTACCGCTCCCGATCCTGTCCATACATGGGATGAGGGTGCAGTAACAACCCTGCCTACCTGCACGGAGGACGGAGTAAGAACTTACTTGTGTACCCACTGTGGAAGCACAAGAACTGAGGGAATCAAACCTACGGGACACAGCTATGTATATACCCCGGTGGACACAAGCCACCATGAGATCAACTGTGAAAGCTGCGAACTGTCGCAGACCGATCTCCACAGCTACACAGACGGTACTTGCATCTGCGGTGCTAGGGAGATTTTAGAGCCCGTTTTGGATGAAAGCCTGAAGCTTAACCACAGCTTGAATCTGGCAAGTGATATTTCCATCAACTATGCAGTGCCTGCTTCCATGCTGGAGGGATTTGATATGACAACAGTCTATGCTGAAAGCACTGTGGCAAACTATGAGGGAGAAAGCTTCTTAGGTACGGATACCGTCCGCATAGAGCCTGTGAAGAATGGGAATTTGTATTATTTCACCCTGACGGGAATTACCGCAGTGCAGATGAATGATAGCATTTCCACGGTGCTTTACGGCCAGAAGGGGGGACAGCTCTATTATTCCAACCCCGACCTGTACAGCGTGGCACAGTATGCCTACTCTCAGTTGGGCAAGACCTCTGCACCGAATAACCTCAAGACCCTCTGTGCCGATCTCCTGCGCTACGGCGCAAAGGCGCAGATCTACAAGGACTACCGCACAAGCGCCCTTGCAGATGAGAAGCTGACCCAAGAACAGCGGTCCTATCTTTCCGATTTGGATGCAGTTACCTTTGGCAAGAACAACACGGATACGGGAGACCTTGCCAATGCTCCCATTACTTGGGCAGGTAAGACCCTGACGCTGGACTCCAAGGTCTGTGTGAAGTTTATCTTCCGCACGGAGAACTACGGAGGCAAGCTTGAGGATCTGAAGCTTAAGGTAAGCTACAAGGATATTTACGGAGAGACTGTCGAACTGACACTTCCCCATGCAGAAGTGTACAATGCAGAAAATCTTTTGTATGCCTTCACTTTGGATGCCCTCTTAGCATCCGAACTGAGAGAAGTGGTTTCTGCGCAGATCTTCCAAGGTGAGAGCCCTGTATCCTCCACCCTCTGTTACAGTGCCGATACCTACGGCAACAACAAAACCGGCACTCTGGGTGAACTGTGCAAAGCCCTCTTTGCCTACAGCGACAGCGCTAAGGGGTACTTCTCTGCTTGAAGAATGCAAATCGAGTTGACAGTTGAAAGTGGATAGCGGACAGTTGACCAAAATGAAACATTAACTTTTAAAACACCGATCGTTGACCCTTAACAAGTCTGCGGTCGGTGTTTCCTTATCTCCCCCGGGAGAAGGCTGTTTGTTCCAATGTAATTGTTTGAAGGGAGCATACTTCCGCAGGTAAATTAGGATTGATTTTTGGGACATTTTATGTATAATGATGGTATAATGGATTCTTATATGCAATTAGGAGGTAAAAAATGGGATTTTTTAGAAAAATCCGCAGAATTTCGGCCTTTATTTTGCTTTTTGCCATGCTTTTAAGCATCTTCCCTGTGGAGTCCCTTGCTGTGCAGGGGGAGGAAAAGCAAACAAGTAAGGCAGCAAGCACTGCACAGAACCAAGCAGAGGAGATCCGTCAAAGGGTAGATACTCTTTCTCCTCCTGTGGGGGCGGTGAAGAACGGTAACCTGCTTGTGGATCTGACCGGGTATCTCACTGTGGCAGGCAGTCATACGCCACTGGACTTTTTGTCGGGACGCTACTACCTTGCCACTTTGGTGGATGGATATTACTATCTTTTTGACGGATCCGCAACGCCCTCTTCTGCGGGCACTGTCATTGCAAGGAAGAAGACTGCCGACGGACAATCTGTGGCAGGTGTGAACAAGACGCAGACCATGCTGTTCTATTCCCGTGGAGTCAATCAGAACAAGGATACTTCTTATGCCATTGGTTTCGGTAGAGGCAATTATATGGAGAGCATTGCCGAAGGGGCAAAGATCGTAGCTACCGAAACTAAGGGAAGGCATGCAGGCTGGATCTGGTCTACGGATCAGGAGCGTATCATCATCAATAATAACCTGAACCATGCCGATGGGACTTATACCCGTCATTGTATTGCCTTAAGTTCCGACAAATCCGCATTTTTCTGGAGTCCCATTACCAATGAGCAGTCAATCCAGACAGGGTCGGACTACGAGCGTCTTTATGTATTCCGTTATTGCTACAATCTTCAGGAACTTTATAACGCTATGCAGTCCGCAAAAAGTTATTTGGATCGTCCCGAGGGTGTCTCCGATGAAATGTACCAAAATCTTCTGGACTCCTACACTGTTGCCCTTGAGCTTTATGAGACTTATAATGTGACGAGTATGACGGAAGATCTCTTCCTGCGCTCTGAGTATATCCAGAGTCAGATAGATGCTATGAGAAAAGAGATCCTGTCTTATGACAAGCTTTTGGACAGCTCTCTTGCCTATCTGGATCTACCTATCGAGGTAATGGATTTCCGTGCAGACGGTTATTTGTTTGAAAATCCTACCACATTTAAAGCGCCTTATAACTTATCCAGAAACAGTCCTGCGGTGACACTTCCCGATGGAAGCACCATGTCCCGCCCCGGCAGCTTGGAATGGGATAAAACCTCCAACAAAGACAGCGATCTGAAATTCTATGTTGCAGGACTTGTAGAGCCCCGATTGGTCAATGGCTCCATGGTTTACACCCCGGATGTCATCAAGTATATTGCCAATGCTCTGATGAGTACCTCCTATGATCCAAACGATGCATATAAGGAAAATTGGAATGACAATTTCTATACGAAGAAGCGCAGTTCAGACTTCCGTCTGGGTACTTGGGAGGAGACTCTGGCAAAGATCGAATATACCAACGGCAACCCCCTGACATGGAACGAGGTAGAAACCGCCTACGATCTTGCCTATTACATGCTCCTGTATGTGTGGCGTCCTACGGAAGCGGGGGACTATCTGGAAGAGGATACCCCTGTTAATTCCGGCACTATGGATATCGCCTATAATACGGTCATTGAGGAACTGAAGTATCTGCGCCTGTATTACAACAGTGCTTCCGGAAACTATGAATTCAGCTCTTACACCTCTCACTCCCGTAGCGGAGGCTATATTTTCAACGATGGACTGAACAGACTTACCCAATCTCCCAGCTTTAATGTGGCACATGATTTGGGCTTTGAACGGGAGGATGTTTTTGATCCCACCACCACCGGCACAAGCGTTGCGGATGATATCGTCGCATATAAAGCAGATGCGAACTACTTCTACAGTCTCCATGCAGGCAGTAAGTTTGTGTATTACAAGGATAAGAATTATTACTTCGATTTTACCGGCGACGATGATGTGTATTTTTTCATTAACGACACATTGATCTGTGATATCGGAGGTATCCACGGCAGTCCCAACAGAAGTGTGTATCTGGAGGAGAAAATGGAAAACTCCGACCTGACTTACGCCCAGTATCTGGGGCTGAAGGACGGAGATATTTGCAGCTTTGATATGTTCTTTGCCGACCGCCATTTGACGGGTATTAACCTGAGCTTCAAAACCAATATCCATCTGCTCAACGAGGATGTAAACACCTTCAAGAATCAGTATGTGGTGCGCTCCGAGGGTCAGGATATCCTTGACCCCGGTACCGGTTTGGGAGATTATAAGTCGGATAATTCCATCATCAATATCGGTGATACGGTGGCATACAGCTTTGATCTGCTGAATAAGGGCAAGACTCCTGTGAATCGGGTGTCCTTCAAGGATGAAAGTCTGGGGGCAGAGCTTTCCTATGAGGCTGTGCTTCTGGGAGACAGGGGGAAAACCAACGGTGCAGTGACGGAAATCGGAGATCTGCAACTGTATTACAGTGCCTATGATCCCCAAGAGGGAACTTGCACAGCCTCTGCGGAAGATCAAAGCTTTGCCCAAATCGCAGACCTCTTGGAGGAACTGAATCAGACTGTGGTGCTGGACGGGAAAACAGTCTATCCCGCCTTTGCCGAGGATACAAGACTCCGCTTTGTGCCACAAGGCACGGTTACTTACACAGATAAGAGTAGCGGAAAGTCTGTGACCTTGACGGAGGTGGAGCAGATCAAGTTCCTCTTGGATCTTGGTGTGCCCGCAGGCTGTGAGCTGAAGATCTACGGCCTGAAGCGTAACACCGTCACCGAGGACAAAGCCTACCGTAATGTCTTACGCTCTGCTTGGTACGACAGGGACAAAGGCAACAGCAAGAGCGAAGGCATTGCCACCAGAAGTCTCCGTGTGCCGGATCTGAGCAACAACATCCTTCCTGAGGCAGATGTGGTAGAGGTTGTTCTGGACTATGGCAAGCCTGTCCTGATCCCTTATAGCGATCTGTACGGTCATATCTTTGTTTCCAACGGACAATCGGTGGGGGAACTGGTAGGTGTTACAAAACAGGGCTCTCATATGGACTTCCTGCGTACTCTGCCGGAGAATGTAGCTTGTAAGACCGGAGAGGATATCCTGACCACAGATTGTGGCTATCTCAGCCGTACGGAGACCGGCCTTGTCTTTACCCTGACCAAAATGCTGGATAAGGTGGAAAAGGTCCGTGCCATCTATGCCTTGGAGGATTGCTTCGGTCAGGGAACGAACGGCACCAGCGTGGAATATCATTACATGCTTTTGGAGATCCAATTGACCCCTGCTACTGTGGTCTATTACGAGACGGATTTCGCCGATGGTATTTTCCACACGGAACAGGTAGGCCCTTCCACCGGAGCATGGACCACCGCACCGGAAGGCGCACAGTCCTCCGGGGAGTATCAGGATTATGACACTGTGGGAGACACGGTTTATGACATGACCATTGATACGGAGCATATTCCTTCGGAAGCCTTCTTTGCAGATTTTGACGGCACGGGAAATGCTGAGCGTTACAGCGTCAATCCCCTGTACAAGGGTGTGAACTTCGATACTGCCGCAGGCTGGAATACCCTCAGCAATGCAAGCGGTAAGCCTCAGGGAACAGATGGGACTTTGACCAAGCTCCTGTCTGTAGATCAGGCGCAGGGTGTCCTGAATGTAGAGGTAGGGGACAGCTACTATGTGCTCAACGGGGTCAACTATGGCTATGGCCCTCATATCCGCACCTACAATGATAGCAGTGCATCCCTGAACCCCATACATCTGTCCCCGGAGAAGGACAGCTATGTGCAGGTTCGCTTCAAACTGGACAATTGCCGGCCTGTGGAGGAAGAAGACCTGACTGTGATCTTTGTCTACAATGGCACAAAAAACGGAACGGGCACTTACCATACCAAGGAAGCCCATGCTGTGGTGGCGGATTACGACTACCTGCGGGAGGGCTATGTGACTGTGCGTATGCCCATTGTGGGCAATGACACAGCTCCGCTGTGGTATGACATGGATTTCATTCTCGGTATAGGCTTCCGCTTCAAGAATATCCGAAGCCGACCGGGAGAAAAAGCCTATGTTGTCATTGACCATATTTATGTAGGCCCCGAAACAGGCACGGTGGCGGATCTGTACAATGATAACTGTCTGTACTTCGGTTTCGAGAATACTACCGCAGACACCAACCGTTACAAGAAAACCGAATACGGCAAGAGTTACAAATATGACGGCGGTAGCACTCCCAACTGGTCTATGGGCTACGGTACAAACAATAAGGGCTTCAGTATTGCCAATGGCGCTCTTGCCATGAAGGTGGAGATCGATGAGGATAACGAGCTTCGCCTCGCTACTACCATGACTTACGGCACCTATCCTTTCCATGGGAGTTACGGCAATAAAGCCGCCCATCCTCTGAAATTCCCCTCTAAATACGCAAAATACTTCCAAATCCGTCTGAAGTTTGAAAACTGTGTACCCAACAAAGGCACGCCACATTTGAAAACTATTTATTACTATTACGATAAAGATACTTCCGACGGAAAGGGCTCTTATGTGTGGGGAGATACCATAACTCTGACAAGCTTACCGGGAGACTATACGACTTACACTGTTTATCTGGAGGACAACTTCACGGAGAATATAGAAATCGATGCGGTGGCATTGGCCTTCTACAACATTGACAGTCAGGCGGGAAGTGAGGGCACCATCACCATTGACTATATGTATGTGGGAGATTTGAAGGAATCCGGTGCCCCTTCCAGAAATCTGTTCTTCGGCTATGGCAATACGGAGGAAGACAAGGCGCGCTATGACTCCAAGACCTACGGCTATCAGAATTTTGACACCTTTACCGAGGGAGATCAGAATACCGGAGAGTACTACTGGGCAACGGCTTACGGTACTACCAGTGAGGAACATGCCGGCTATGGATATGACTTTACCATTGACCATGAGGCAGGTACTCTTACGGGCTATTTCAGCGGACAGCCCATGAGCGGTACGGATCATGCCTACCGCTTGGATCTGCTGACTACCAAAGAGCCGGGGCGCTATTACTATGAATCCACCTATGATAACGATGTGAATATGCCCCTGTATTACCGCCCCAACGAGGGAGAT
The DNA here is from genome assembly GCA_045586205.1 of Faecousia sp. GTDB lineage: Bacteria > Bacillota > Clostridia > Oscillospirales > Oscillospiraceae > JAZOXB01. The sequence continues at coordinate 19,242 of JAZMZW010000172.1, forward strand.
GTGGTACAGATCCGTATGAAGCTTGCCAATCTCATTGACGGCAGTGAGGAAGACGGTCATATTGAAACATGGGATCCCGAAATGGAAGCACAGTGGGATCTGCCCGGTATCGATGTTCGACTGAACTATGTGAAAGACGGGGAGCTTCAGCTTCTGACTCAGCGTAATGTTGCGGCAAAGGTGGAGCTGGATGCAGAAGGCTACCAGATCCTGACCATGGCTCTGCCCAAGGAGGTCATCACTGCGGAGTATATCCGTGCGGTGGATGTGCGTTTCTGGCATATGAAGGCTACGGAACGGGACGAGGGCACTGTGACCATTGACTATATCTATGTAGGCCCGGGAGATGCCTATGAGGGAGAAACGGTCTACGGCTATGACTCCAGCTATGTCAATGACAGGGATTATTCCGACGGTACTTCTCTATTTGTAATGGGCAACGGCGTCCGCTTAGAGGGTAACAATAAAAAGTATACCGAGTGTAGCTTTGATTTCCTTGGTACGGGCTTTGATCTCATCAGCCGTACAGGTGTGGATCAGGCAACCATTCGAGTGGAGATCCGCAACAAGGCAACGGGAACTGTGGTAAAAACCATGACCGTAAACAACAAGGGTGAGCTGGAGCTGTACCAGATCCCTGTGGTGTCCGTGAACGGTTTGGACTACGGGACATATACCGTTACTGTCTGGGTCAATGAGGCCATTTCCGGTGGCATAGAGTTCCTCCGTCGGGGAGGTGAGTTCTACTTCGATGCAGTGCGGATCTATGATCCCCTGAATGCAGAAGAGGGACAGGATGACGACAGCCGTTCTGCTGTTGTGGTCTATGAAAAGGACGGAGAAGCCTATGCAGAGGTCACAGAGATCCGTGATCTTCTTCTGTCTCAGGTTGCCTTCTCTGCGCTGAAGGATCAGGAACTTACCGGTGGTGTCTTTGTGGATGCCAAGGAAAATCCGGATCTGACTTATACGGATCAGGAGACGGGACAGACCGTGACTGTTTCCGCTGGGACAGAAATCGATGCGCATCACACCTTGATCGTTTCCGATTATAAAAAGGTTGGTCCTAAGAATGAGGTCTATCTGGATTCCCATCAGGCAGTTGCGTTCAAGCTGGAATTCAGCAGTAAGCTTGCTCCTGTCAGTGTGGATATCGGGGCAAAGACCTTGAACGGCAACCCTGTGTCCTTTGCAGCGGGCTTCGTATCCGCAGGCAGTGCGGAAGAATCCATCCTACAGCTGGAAAGCTCTCTGCACAGGATCATTTCCACACCCACGGCTCAGTATTATGCATTGCGGACACAGAAGGATCTGTTCTTCACCAACGCTGGGGAGCAGAAGGATGTCTATTTGGTGATCTATAATACTACGGAGAATAGCACAGGTGCACAAGCACCCGCTGCGGTTCTTTCCGTGACGGATCTGAAGGTGGCATATGGGCAGAAGCCTACCCAAGAGGAAACGGTCACATTTATGGTGGACAATAGGACTGTCAAAGCGGCGGCTGTTTTTCTCCGTGACTATACCAATACTCCTGTGTTGGAGGAAGGTCTCAGCCTCATGCACAGTCTGGATCTGGCAGAGAGCATTTACCTCAACTATGTGATCTCCAAGGAGCAGGTAAAGGACTATGACAGCTTCTTCCTCCGTTGCACTGTGCCACAGTATCTGGGCAATGTGCAGACGGGAACTACTACGGTAGAATTGCAGGGAGAGGAACGGGGAGCGTATTATTACTTCACTCTCAAGGAACTGTCGGCGGTGAATCTGTCCGATGTGATCTCCGCTCAGCTGGTTTTGATGAAGAACGGCACACAATACTATTCCGAGGAGGATCACTACAGCATTGCCCAATATGCATACGGACAGCTGAACAAGGAAGCGGCAGGGCTGAAGCTGAAGACTCTATGTGCCGAGCTTCTACGCTATGGCACTTGGGCACAGCTTTACAAGGAATATCGCACAGACAGCCTTGCAGACGGGAATATGACGGCGGAGCACAGAGCCTATCTGAGAGATATGGAAACTGTGACCTTCGGCTCTGTGAATGAGGAGATCAAGGATCAGACCAAGGCACTTCTGGTCTGGGAAGGCAAGACTTTGAGCTTGGATTCCAAGGTCAGCCTGAAATTCATATTCTCCTTGGGTACTTACGCAGGGGACTTGGAAGACCTGTGCCTCCATGTGAGCTATGAAGATATGCAGGGTGAGTCCGTGAGCCTGATCCTCAAGGATCTGCAGGTCTATAATGCCACCTACGGACGCTATGCCTTTACGCTGGATGCCCTCATGGCGGCAGAACTGCGCTCTGCGGTCTCTGTCCAAGTCTATGCAGGGGAAGATCCTGTCAGCTCTATCCTCCGCTACAGTGCAGACACCTACGGCAGAAACAAGACCGGCACTCTGGGCGAACTGTGCAAAGCCCTGTTTGCGTACAGCGACAGCGCAAAGGCTTACTTTTCCGCTTAAAGACTGCAAATCAGGTTGACAGTTGAAAGTGGATAGTGGACAGTTGACCAAAATGAAACATTAACTTTTAAAACACCGATCGTTGACCCTTAACAAGTCTGCGGTCGGTGTTTCTAAATGCTGTAAGGATATATTTCATCGAAGGCGACAAGTAACAGGGGACGGAGGAAGGGAATAGTCAACTATCAACTGTCAGCCTTCAACTTGTTCAAGGACATAACTTCTTCTTTACACAAGCTGTTTTTCGTGGTATAACTTAGGTAGACTTTTATATCGAGCCCTGCGGCTCGGGAACGGAGGAGCATATGGATTATGCAAAGGAATCTCTGAAACGGCATGAGCAGTGGAAGGGGAAAATCGAAGTGGTTTGTACCGTGCCCTTGGAGACCAAGGAGGATCTGTCCTTGGCTTATACTCCCGGTGTGGCACAGGCTTGTTTGGAGATCCAAAAGGATGTGGATCGCTCCTACGATCTGACCCGTCGGCACAATCTGTGTGCTGTCATTACGGACGGCTCTGCGGTTCTGGGTTTGGGTGACATCGGACCGGAAGCCGGTATGCCTGTTATGGAGGGCAAGTGCGCCCTGTTCAAGGGCTTCGGCAATGTAGATGCCTTCCCCTTGTGCATCAAGACCAAGGATGTGGACGAGTTCGTGCGGACGGTGTATCTTCTTTCCGGCTCCTTCGGTGGGATCAATTTGGAGGATATTTCCGCTCCCCGTTGCTTCGAGATCGAGGCAAAGCTAAAGGAGCTGTGCGATATTCCCGTGTTCCATGACGATCAGCACGGTACCGCTGTGGTGGTTCTGGCAGGTCTGACCAATGCCCTGAAGGTAGTAGGCAAAAATAAGGAAGATGTGAAGATCGTCACCGTAGGCGCAGGTGCCGCAGGCTGTTCCATCGTCAAGCTCCTTTTGAAGGCAGGCTTCAAAAATATCATTATGTGCGATAAGCAGGGGGCGCTTCATCCCAATTGCCCCGGTATGAACTGGGCCCAGGCGGAAATGGCTTCCTGCACCAATCCTACGGGCTTTGTCGGTTCTCTGGCAGAGGCTATGGTAGGAGCGGATGTCTTCATCGGCACCTCTGCTCCCGGTATCGTCAGCAGGGAAATGGTGGCTTCCATGAACAAGGACGCAATCGTCTTTGCATGCGCCAATCCCGTGCCGGAGATCATGCCGGAGGAAGCCAAGGCCGCAGGGGCAAAAATCGTCTGCAGTGGTCGCAGTGACTATCCCAATCAGATCAACAATGTGCTGGTCTTCCCCGGTATTTTCCGTGGCGCCTTCGATTGCGGTGCCAAGTGCATCAATGAGGAAATGAAGTTAGCCGCCGCACAGGCTCTGGCAGATCTGATCCCCGAGGAAGAACTGTGCGCCGACTACATGATCCCCGGAGCCTTGGATCCCAGAGTAGCCCCGGCTGTGGCGGAAGCGGTAGCAAGAGCGGCAAAAGCCACAGGAGCAGCGGCAGAATAGTTGAGAGTTGACAGTTGACAGTGGACAGTTTTTGAATGGACAATGGACAATGGACAATGATTTGCGAAATTGAAAATTGAAAATTGACAATTGAAAATTCACGAATTTGTAGGTTTTATCCGAAAAATGTTGCAACTCTTCGTAGGGATGGACGACTTTGTTCGCCTGTGATAAGGGTTTTGTATTCGCATAAAAATACCGACATAGCTCCGTTTTTGGGGGCTATGTCGGTGTTTTTGTTGTGGGCATGGGATAAATTTAGACCGTAACTTTCGAAGGATTAAGTAATATGAATATTTAACACGTCAAGCAACTTCTGGGTTTTGCCTGAGATCTCTCCGGTAACCCAGGAGTTGTTTATTTTTAACCGATGGATATACTTCAAGTGCGTAATGAAGTCCTG
>JAZMZW010000173.1:0-11174 GCA_045586205.1 Faecousia sp.
GGAAGAAATTCGTGACGAAATTCTCAACTACCGCGGTGCCGGCATGGGCGTTATGGAAATGTCCCACCGTTCCAAGGTCTATCAGCAGATCATTGACGAGGCTGAACAGGATCTTCGTGTCCTCATGGGCATTCCCGAAAACTATCGCGTTCTGTTCATCCAGGGCGGCGCTACCATGCAGTTTGCCATGATCCCCATGAACCTCATGAAGAACGGCAAGGCTGTTTACATCGAGACCGGTGCATGGTCCAAGAAGGCCATTTCCGAGGCCAAGAAGTATGGCGAAGTCATCGTCGCCGCTTCCTCCAAGGACAAGAACTACTCCTATGTTCCCGATTGCTCCGATCTGGACATCCCCGAGGATGCTGACTATGTCTACATCTGCGAGAACGAGACCATCCACGGCACTACCTACAGCAAGCTCCCCAACACCAAGGGCAAGATCCTGGTTTCCGACCAGTCTTCCATGTTCCTGTCCAAGCCCTGCAACGTCGCTGATTACGGTCTGATCTACGCAGGTGTTCAGAAGAACGTCGGCCCCGCAGGCATGGTCGTTGTCATCATCCGTGAAGACTTGATCCGTGAGGATCTGGATCCCAAGACCCCCGTTTACCTGTCCTACAAGACCCATGACGATGCAGGCTCCATGTACAACACCCCCAACTGCTGGGCTATCTATGTCTGCGGCAAGGTCTTCAAGTACCTGAAGAACCTGGGCGGTCTGGAAAAGATGAACGAGATCAACGAGGACAAGGCAAAGGTCATGTATGACTTCCTGGATCAGTCCGCAATGTTCAAGGGCACTGTTGAGAAGGATTCCCGTTCCCTCATGAACATCCCCTTCGTCACCGGTGATGCAGAGTTGGATGCAAAGGTCATCGCTTACACCAAGGCTGCCGGCTTTGAGAACCTGAAGGGTCACAAGTCCGTTGGCGGTCTGCGTGCTTCCACCTACAACGCAATGCCCAAGGAAGGCGTTGAGGCTCTGGTAGAGTGCCTGAAGAAGTTCGAGGAAGAAAACAAGTAATTCACAACACATCAAAAGGCAATGTCATTTTTCCCGCCTCCCAGAGTGCGTAGGTTATATGTCTTACAGGCAGTGGCATTGCCTTTTGCCACATTATCAATTTATACTATAAGGAGAATTAACTATGCGTATTCTTGTTACCGACGGAATGGATAAGTCCGCCATTGCTGCCCTGCAGGCTCAGGGTCATGAGGTTGTTGAGCAGTTCTACGCTCCCGAAGAGCTGGGCGCAGCTCTGCGCGATTTCGATGTTTGCATCGTTCGCTCCAAGACCAAGGTCCGTGCAAACCACATTGACGAAGCCAAGGGTGGCAACCTGAAGCTCATCATCCGTGGCGGTGTCGGTGTGGACAACATCGACGTCAAGTATGCCGAAGAGAACGGCATCAAGGTCATGAACACCCCCCGTGCTTCCTCTCAGTCCGTTGCGGAGCTGGCTATGGGTCTGATGTTCGCTTGCTCCCGTTACATTTCCATCGCAGGTCACACCATGCGTGAGGACAAATGGGAGAAGAAGGCTTACGGCAAGGGCATCGAGCTGTCCGGCAAGACTCTGGGTATCGTAGGCTTCGGCCGTATCGGTCAGGCTCTGGGCAAGATGGCAAAGGCTATCGGCATGGATGTTATCGCATTCGATATCTTCCACATCCCCGGCATCGAAGAGCAGATGGGCATCCCCTATGTTGAGATGGAAGAGCTGCTGGCAAAGTCCGACTTCATCAGCGTCCATGCTCCCGCAGTTGACGGTGGCAAGCTGATCTCCGAGGCTAACATCGCCAAGATGAAGGACGGCGTTGTGATCGTCAACACCTCCCGTGGCACCAATGTGGACGAGGACGCTCTCCTTGCCGCTCTGGAGTCCGGCAAGGTTCGTGGCGCAGGTCTGGACGTCTTCGCAGAAGAGCCCTCTGCAAACCACGCTCTGTACAGCCATCCCATGGTTGCTTGCACCCCCCATATCGGTGCCGCTACTCAGGAAGCTCAGAAGCGTATCGGTTCCGAGATCGTTTCCATCATCGAGAATTTCTGATTTCGAATCCATTATAAAAATATAAGGAGTATCTGATTATGAATGCATATGTTCAGCGTACCATCGAGGATGTAAGAAAGAAGCATGCCAACCAGCCTGAATTCGTTCAGACTGTAGAAGAAGTTCTGTCCTCCCTGTCTCCCGTGATCGACAAGCATCCCGAATACGAAAAGGTTGACCTCCTGGGTCGTATGGTCGAGCCCGAGCGTATGTTCACCTTCCGCGTCTGCTGGGTAGATGACAATGGCCAGACTCACACCAACACCGGCTACCGTTGCCAGTTCAACGGCGCCATCGGCCCCTACAAGGGCGGTCTGCGTTTCCAGCCCAATGTCTACGAAGGCATCATCAAGTTCCTGGGCTTTGAACAGACCTTCAAGAACGCTCTGACCGGTCTGCCCATGGGTGGCGGCAAGGGCGGTTCCGACTTCGATCCCGCCGGCAAGTCCGACGCTGAAATCATGCGTTTCTGCCAGAGCTATATGTCTGCTCTGTACCGTTACATCGGCCCCGACATCGACGTTCCCGCCGGTGATATGGGTGTCGGTGGCCGTGAGATCGGCTACCTCTTCGGCCAGTATCGTCGTCTGAAGGGCGTTTGGGAGAACGGCGTTCTCACCGGTAAGGGCTTCAGCTACGGTGGCTCCCTGACCCGTCCCGAGGCTACCGGCTACGGCGCAATGTACTACCTGCAGGAAGTCCTGAAGCACGAAGGCGAAAGCATCGAGGGCAAGACCATTGCCATCTCCGGCTTCGGCAACGTTGCATGGGGCATCTGCAAGAAGGCCCTCCATCTGGGCGCCAAGGTTGTCACCCTGTCCGGCCCCGACGGCTACATCTACGACCGAGAGGGCGTTTCCTCCTCCGCAGAGAATGTCGAGTACCTGCTGGAGATGCGTAACTCCGGCCGTAATAAGGTTCAGGACTATGCCGACAAGTTCGGTGTTCCCTTCTTCCCCGGCGAGAAGCCCTGGGGCGTGAAGGTTGACGTTGTCATGCCCTCCGCTATGCAGAACGACGTCCGTATGGACTCTGCTGAGAAGATCGCCGCCAACGGTGTCAAGTACTACATCGAGGTTGCCAACATGCCCACCACCAACGATGCTCTTTCCTACCTCATGGCTCAGGAAGGCATGATCGTTGCTCCCTCCAAGGCAGTTAACGCAGGCGGTGTCGGCGTTTCCGGTCTGGAAATGTCCCAGAACTCCGAGCGTCTGGTATGGAGTGCAGAAGAAGTAGACGAGCAGCTCCACCGCATGATGATCAACATCCACAAGGCTTCTGCAGAGGCTGCCGAAGAGTATGGCCTTGGCTACAATCTGGTTGCTGGCGCTAACATCGCAGGCTTCAAGAAGGTCGCCGAAGCTATGATGGAGCAGGGCATCTTCTAAGATCCCCTTACATAGTTCTTAATAAAAATTTTCTCCCCTCTTCGCAGTTGCTGCGGAGAGGGGAGATTTTTTAGGTTAGAGGTAATATTGAAGAGTGAATGTATCGACTTCGTCGACGGAATTTGAAATTTGCTAGCAAATTTTAGTGTGTCGGTCTGTTTGAGTTTTGCATTCGCAGGAACGGACGATCCTATCCGCCCGTACCCCCATCAACCACATTCACTATAGCTTCTAACTTCAAATATCCCCAAGGATATTTTATCCGTGCTTTTCTTTGTGTTCTTGGAGCTTGGTTTCGCGGCGGTTCTTTACGTGATCGGGGATGGGAGAGATATCGCCGGATTTGGTCAGAGCCATCTTGGTGAGCATAGGTCCAAAGAGCTCGTAGATCAAGACGGAGAAGAGGACGATGTTGCGGATCAGATCTCCTTCTTCCCCAAGCTGACGGGCAGACATTGCCATACCCAGAGCCACACCTGCCTGAGGCAGGAGAGTGATACCCAGATACTTGCAGACATTGGGAGAGCACTTGGTCCACTTTGCAGAGGCGTAAGCACCATAATACTTGCCCAGAGAACGGAAAAGGATGTATACCAGACCGATACCCACAATGGCAAGATCCGTAAAGACCGTCAGTTCCAGTTCCGCACCGCTGATGACGAAGAACAGTGCCAGCAGAGGAGAGACCCAGCGGTCGGACTTCTCCATCAGGTCATGGGACAGGGGGCAGAGATTGCAGAAAGCCGTGCCCAGCATCATGCAGACCAGCAGAGAAGACACGCTGATATGCACAGGCCCGATGTGGAATTCCAGCATGGACAGAGCTACCGTTGCCAGAACGAAGGCAATGACCAGATTCAGACGGTTGGTGTTGGAATGGAACAGCTTCTCCAACTGGGTCAGAAGCCAGCCCAGAGCCGCACCCAGTGCAAGGGACAGGACGATCTCGATCAGGGGATTGAGGAGAATGGAGATCAGCTCCACGGAACCGCTCTGAATGGTACGGGCAATGCCGAAGGACACAGCGAAAACTACCAGACCCACAGCGTCATCCAGTGCGACCACAGGAAGAAGGAGCTTGGTCAGCTCACCCTTGGCCTTGTACTGCTTGACGACCATCAAGGTAGCCGCAGGAGCGGTAGCGGTGGCGATAGCACCCAAGGTAATGGCTTGGGAAGCGGTCAGCTTCTCCGGCCAGATCATGTGGACGAGGAGTAGGGCGATGTCTACCAGCAGTGCCGCCACAAGCGCCTGCACAACGCCCACTACAAAGGCCTGTCTGCCGGTCTTTTTCAGTTCCTTCATACGGAACTCATTGCCGATGGCAAAGGCGATGAAGCCCAATGCCACTTCTCCCATAATGGAGAGCATTTCCAGTGCATCATGGCTCACAAAGCCGAAGCCGGGAATGCCCAGTGCGCCCAGGCAATAAGGGCCGATCAGGACGCCGGCAATCAGGTATGCCGTAACATCCGGGAGCTTAAAGGGTTTGACCAATCTGGTCATAAGCAGTCCGCCGAGGATGGCAACTGCGATTGCTAACAGGTTAGACATGAGGTGTCAGTTCCTTTCTTCTTTGTCATTTTTCCCGGCTCACAGTATACACCCAAATGGGAAAAATTTCAAACCTAATTTTAGCTATATTTCTCAAAAATTATGACATATTTTTATGCATAACACACAAAGAAGCACACTTCCCGAAGGAAGTGTGCTTCTGAAACAACAATAGAACGGGAATTAGCCCTTTCCCTTGTAACCTGCGCACAAGAGCCTCATAGCCTTCAGGAGCTTGTGCATCTCCACAAGGATCCGACGTCGATGAAGCATATTGCATTATGTCTTGCGAATAAATCGCTCCCCGCACTTGGGACAGCGAATGTTGATCTTGCCCTTATGACGGGGTACACGGACTCGCTGTTTGCACTGGGGACAGTGGAAATAACGGTGATTCCGATCCCGCAGACGGTTGCAGAAGTTCATCCACTTCTGATTCTCCATCCGTCTGGCAGGGAGATCCCGGGACAGCATGCGATACACCGCATACACCACCATCGCTCCGTAGATCAGGGACAGGAGGCTGTACAGAGCCTTGCTCCCCAACGCCACAAAGAGAAGATTATTCAACAAACTAAGCCCTGCCACCATAATGATCAGGGCAAGATTTAAAGGGTCTGTGCCGTAACGGCCATACATAAAGCGTCTGAGAAATCTGAACATATGGGTCACCATCTAAATAAGATTTTTTCTTATTTCTATTATATCAGAAACTCCCAAGGATACAAGCTATTTTTCAAAACATTCACGATTTGTTTACCTTTTGACCGCCTTTTTCCCATAGCCTGCATAGTATGAAGCACCTGCGCTCCGTAAGAGTGCCAAAGGAAAGGGTATATTATTGGTTATTCCGACAAAGTTTATCTTTTTATGTTTCTTATATTGTATACAGGGCATTTATTTGTTATAATAAAAAGAAAAATAATTTTAGGAAGTGTAAGTTTTGAAGTATGGAATCTGGAATGTGGCGTCTGCGGATGACACAATGGTGGAGGCTCTGTGTCGGGCCGGATATTCGGTCTTAACCGCTCACACCCTCGGTGGCAGAGGGATCAAGGATTTGCAGGAGGCTATGGAGCTTCTGCGTCACGACTCTCCCCTGTGCGACCCCTATGAAATGAAAGAAATGGATCTGGCAGTCGCCGCCATTCAAAATGCCCTTATGCGCAGGCAGACCATTGCCGTATTCGGTGATTATGATGTGGACGGCATTACCGCCACCTGCTTGCTGACAGATTATCTCCGCTCCCTTGGTGCAAACTGTTTGACCCATATTCCCGGTCGTTTGGAAGAAGGCTACGGCCTTAACGAAGCCGCCATCCGTCAGCTTCATGGGCAGGGTGTACGGCTGATCATCACCGTAGACTGTGGAATCACCGCCATGGAAGAAGCCGAGCTGTGCAACCGGCTGGGTATCACTCTGGTCATTACGGATCACCATGAATGTAAGGCTACCCTGCCCCGTGCCGCCGCTGTGGTAGATCCTCACAGAGCGGATCGCAGCTATCCCCATACCAATCTTTGCGGTGTGGGCATTGCCTTCAAGCTGGTAGCCGCCTTAAGCGGAGATCAGGAATCCATCGCCCGTCGTTACTGCGACCTGTTCTGTCTGGGAACGATTGCGGATGTCATGCCCCTGTGTGGGGAAAACCGCCATCTGGTCATCCGTGGTCTGGAGGCTCTGTCCTCTCCCCGTCGTGTAGGGATCCGTGCCCTGCTGGATGCCTGCGAATGCAGTAATAAGCCCATTACCGCCTCCACCATCGGCTATGTCATTGCCCCCCGTATCAATGCCGCAGGCCGTATGGAACGGGCAGATCTGGCAGTAGAGCTGTTCCTGACAGAGGATCCTGTCTATGCCGCAGAGCTTGCTCAAACCCTTTGCACCTTGAACAAGGAGCGTCAAAGCATCGAATCCGAGATCCACAAGGAAGCCGCCGCCATGCTCCGTGGGCAGAAGCACCATGGAGGTGCCATTGTCCTTGCGGGTGAAAACTGGCACCAAGGTGTTGTGGGCATCGTTGCTTCCCGTTTGTGTGAGGAATATCGCCGTCCCACCTTCCTGATTTGCCTGTCGGGAGATCGGGGAAAAGCCTCCTCCCGTTCCTACGGTGGCTTTAATCTCTTCGGTGCTCTGCAGGAGCTGTCCCATCTTCTGGTGGGCTATGGCGGACACGAGCTTGCCGCAGGCTTCACCATTGATCGGGAGCATATTGAAGAATTCCGCCGTCAGATCTCCAAGCGAGCAGAACAGCATGCCGCCTCCGAACCCGGTGGCAGTGCCTTGCAGGTGGATTGTGAGATCCCCCCTGCCCTGCTGACAGAGAAAAATGTAGAAGCTCTGGCAGAGCTTGAGCCCTGCGGCACAGGCTGTCCCCGTCCCGTATTCTGCATCAGCGAGACAATCATTGACCATATCAGCACCGTAGGCAACGGCAAGCACCTGCGTCTGAAGGTTCACAGCCGTGACGGAATAGAGCTTCAGGCCATCTATTTCTCCGGTGGAAACCTTGCCAAAAAGCTTGCTGTAGGTGACCGTTTGGATCTGGCCTTCCAGCCCACCATCAATGAATTCCGCGGAGCAAGAAACGTTCAGCTGAACATCGTGGATCTGCGCCGTGTTAATACCTATGAACTGTATGACCGCTTCCTGTCTCAGCAGAAGCTGTCCCCCCATGAGCTAAAGCTCCTTGCCCCCAACCGTCAGGATGTGGTGGCAGTGTGGCACTACATAGGTACAAAGTGCAGTCAAGGCCGTCTGTTACGCTGTTCTCTGGAGGAATTCTGTCAGGGTGTGTGTAGTCTCTGCTCCGACAGTCACAGCATCCGCAAAACCACCGTATGTCTGGATATTCTCAAGGAACTGGGCTTGATCCGTCTCCACCGGGAATATATGACAGTAGAGGTACAGCTCATGCAAGAAACCCGTTTCAACGCCCTGCGCAACAGCTGTCTGTATTGTAAGTTAGGAGGGGAATAAATGGAAACCTTTGCCGATCATTATAGTAGTCTTATGCGGGCCATTTCCCGTTACTGTCCCCATATCAATGTGGCACAGATCGAAGATGCCATTGCTTACGCCGACAAGAAGCACAACGGGCAGAAGCGCAAAGACGGCTCTCCCTATATCATCCATCCTCTGGCAGTTGCAGAGATCGTTGCGGAAACCGGTCTGGACTCCGATGCCATTCTGGCGGCCATTTTGCACGACTGCATTGAAGATACGGATGCCAGCTTCGATGATATCGCCCGTCAATTCGGCTCTACGGTGGCTGAACTGGTAGAGGGTGTTACCAAGCTGACCCGTGTGGAATATTCCACCAGAGAGCAACAGCAGATGGAGAATCTGCGGAAAATGTTCCTTGCCATGAACAAAGACATCCGTGTCGTTCTTATCAAGATCTGCGACCGCCTCCACAACACCCGTACCATGCAGTACCAGACCCCTGCCAAGCAGATCTCCAAGTCTCAGGAGACCATGGACATTTATGCCCCTCTTGCACACCGTCTCGGTATGCAGAAGATCAAGTGGGAGCTGGAGGATACCAGTCTCAGCTTTCTTGATCCCGAGGGCTATGCCAATATCATGACCTATCTGGAAGCTCATCAGGGAGAAACCGATGAGTTCATGAAGAACATTCAGTCCAATATTATGACCCGTCTGTCCTCTGTGGGCATCCACGGAGCTATTTACGGACGGATCAAGCACATTTATTCCATCTATCGCAAGATGCAGACCCAAGACAAGAAGATCGAGGAGCTGTACGACCTCTTCGCCTTCCGTGTGATCGTTGACTCCATTGCCGATTGCTACAATGTTCTGGGCCATGTCCACGACCTGTTCAATCTTGTTCCCGGTCGTTTCAAGGATTATATCTCCACCCCCAAGCCCAACGATTACCAGAGTCTGCACACCACCGTTATCGGTCAGCAGGGCATCCCCTTTGAGGTGCAGATCCGCACATGGGATATGCACCAGACTGCGGAATACGGTGTTGCCGCCCACTGGAAATACAAGCAGGGTGTGGAAGGCGGAGACGAGAAGCAATTCGAATGGATCCGCCGTCTGCTGGAAAGCCAGCAGGAAGAAAACGATGCAGAGGATTATATCAGTTCTCTGAAGATCGATATGTTTGATGACGAGGTCTTCGTCTTCACTCCCAAGGGCAATGTCATGTCCTTGCCTGCCGGCTCTACCCCCATCGACTTTGCCTATGCCATCCACTCCGGTGTTGGTAACGCTATGATCGGTGCAAAGATCAATAACCGCATTGCATCCTTTGACCAGCCTCTGCGCAACGGCGATATTGTGGAGATCATGACCTCCAAGACCGCCAAGGGCCCCAGCCGTGACTGGCTGAAGATCTGTAACAGCAATCAGGCTCGTACCAAGATCCGTCAGTGGTTTAAAAAGGGAAAGCGGGAAGAAAATGTGGCACACGGCAAGGCCAGCTTCGAAGGAGAGCTTCGCCGCGGCGGTTTCCACCCCTCCCTGCTGTCCGATCCCGAGCTTCTGCCCCAGCTTCTGAAAAAGCTGTCCTTTGAAACCCTGGATGATATGTATGCTGCCATCGGCTACGGTGGCTTGACTGCAGTCAAGGCCTTTGGACGGATCCGTGACGATCTGGCTCGTGCCACCAAGCAACAGCCCGGCACAAAAGAGCAGAATAAGCCCGTAGCAGAGTCCGTCAAGCCCAATCGTCACAAGGCCACCGGTGTCATCGTGGAAGACATTGATTCCTGCATGATCAAGTTCTCCCGTTGCTGTACGCCTGTTCCCGGTGACGATATTATCGGCTTCATTACCAAGGGCTACGGTGTCAGCGTCCACCGCAAGGATTGCAAGAACTGTGAAACCGTGAATGATCCAGCCCTCCGCTCCCGTTGGGTGCGTGTTTGCTGGTCTGTGGATGAAAACACTCCCTTCCAGACCACCTTTGAGATCGATTCCGATGACCGCAACGGTCTGTGGCTGGATGTGGCAACAGTCCTCAGCTCTGCCCGTGTGAAGGTCACAGAGCTCGCAGGCCGAGAAATGCCCGCAGGCAAAGCACGGATCCTTGCCACCTTCGAGGTGCATAATGTAAGCGAGCTGGAGGTCATCCGCAACAAGATCCGCCAGATCCCCGGTGTCATTGAAGTACGAAGGGGGCAGAACTGATGCGTGCAGTCATTACCAGAGTTCGTAATGCCTCCGTAGAGATCGGCGGTCAGTTGGTCGGTGAGATCGACCGGGGCTTCCTGATCCTTTTGGGCATTGCGCCCGAAGATACCCCTGCCCATTGTACCAAGCTGGCAGACAAGATCCTTGGTCTGCGAGTCTTTGAGGACGAAAACGGCAAAATGAACCGCTCTCTTACGGATGTAGGCGGACAGGTGCTGGTGGTCAGCCAGTTCACCCTCTACGGAGACTGCTCCCACGGCAGACGCCCCAGCTTCATCGGCGCCGCCCGTCCGGAAATTGCCATTCCCCTGTATGAGCAGTTCCTGACCGAGTGCGAAAAAGCCGGTTTCCCTCCCCAACACGGAGAATTCGGCGCAGACATGCAAGTCCGCAGTCAAAACGACGGCCCTGTGACCCTGATCATCGACACAGAGCAGTTGAAAATTTGAGCTGCCTCCCACAGGAGAGTCAAACTGAAAATTACCCAAAATAAAATATCAGCAGCTTCCGATCCCCTTACAGATCGGAAGCTGCCTTTTTATATTTACGAACTGACCCCGTATGCCAATTCCGATTTATCGGTCTATTTCACCCTACGAATTTGTAGGGGCGGCAACCTGCCGCCCGCTGTTGGCACTTCAATAACTCTAACGCCCTTCTTCAGAAGCATGCACCGATCGTAGGGCAAGCTGCCCTCAGCTTGCCGGTGCAGGAAGTTGATATTTTCTATTGCAGCCTCTTGGCTTGCTGTTTCTTAATGACTTTGTTGCGTTGATATACGGTTACCTTGTTGGCTCTGAATTACTTTGCTTCCTGCCGGAGGCCTTACTTTCTTGTGTCGACAAGAAAGTAAGCAAAGAAGCGACCGGAGGAGAGGCGCTGAACGATTTCCTTTCGATACCCTTACGCTCTCGTCACCTCTTACCTCGGAAATAACCGCCCTCTCCTCGGGCCTGCTCTCCTGGCGCTCCGCTCAAGTCGTTTTCTTGCTCCGTGTCGATCGTCGGT
>JAZMZW010000174.1:0-2137 GCA_045586205.1 Faecousia sp.
CCCCTTCGTGTTCCGCACTATCTATCCGGCAGTAGCCATTGCCACAGCAATGTTTTGTGCTTTCTTTTCTCTCGACTTCGGTAACATTCATTGACTTCCACCTCCAAGGGTTCCTCCCTTCCCGTGTCCGTCGACTGACACAGTACTATGGATTCATCTGACTCCTCATGACAAATCTTGTTTCAACCATGGTTCGTAAAAAAAAACTCCCCATGTCCATGAGGCCTCCCCGGGTACTCGCATGCTCTTTCTCTCCATCTACCTGTCATACTTACTGCACATGATTCCGTGTAGCTATTGGGCTTCAACTTGTTTAGCAGTCTTACCCTCATGTTCAGCCTATATGCTTCGTGTAACCTCAGGCCGGAGATTTGCCGCTGGCTTCCTTCAGATTCCATCTCACGATGGACACCCTTGCCTTAAGCTATATCCTTCCCGCTACCGGGCGGATTCGGGACTTGCACCCGTTAGAACATGCGCCCGCCGGGCGCACTAAAAAAACGGATCTCTCCGCAAAAATGGAGAGATCCGTATTTTTATGATGTTTTCTCAACGGGAAGAACGCTTGCGACGCATGACCTCGCGCCAGTCCAGATCGCCACGCTGGAGACCCAGGATCAGCATTTCCGCAGAAGCCAAATTGGTAGCAACGGGAACATTGTAGGTATCGCACAGATGGATGGTCTGGACGATCTGACGGTCCTCCCAGGGGTCGGAGCTGTTGGGATCGGTAAACATGAGAACAAGGTCGATCTCATTGTAGGCAATGCGTGCGTCCACCTGCTGGTGACCGCCCTGATTGTGGGACAGAAACAGAGAAATGGGTAGCCCCGTTGCATCTGCCACCAAACGTCCCGTTGTTGCAGTTGCGGACAGGGAATGCTTGGCAAGGATGCTCTTGTATGCTGTACAGAACTGCACCATCAATTCTTTCTTTTTGTCATGAGCCATAAGTGTAATATTCATATGCACACCTCATTATCTAAATTCACGATATTGGTTCTTCGATTATTTAAAGTTCATCAAGGGGACATAAGTTCCGTCCAAACGCTTGGAGATCCTCAAGCAGGCCTCTGCCGCACCCTTCCCCGTGGTATAGATCAGCGGAATGCCGGAAATGGCTGACAGGAGTACATGCTTGTCCTCCGGCACCAAGCCCAAGAGCCGAAGACCCGTTTCGTCCATCATATAGTCGATGGTCCAGGGTGTTTTGGCAAACATACGGGTATTGATGCGGTTTACCACAAGGTGGAGTTCCTCCATTCCACCAATGGAGGCCTGATCCGCCGCCCGTACCGCATCCCGCAAGGATGCCGGGTCAGGGGTAGCCACTACGATCCCCCGATCGGCGAAGGCCGTGGCAAGGCTGAAGCCCTGTCCGATCCCCGCAGGGGCATCGATGATGCAATAGTCATATTCTCTGCGGACTTGCTTCAGCAATCTTCCGAAAGCGACTGTGTCGATCTCCTCCCGTTCCCGACAGGGAGAGGATAGAAGACGAAGCTCCGGCAGTCTGGGATGTGCCGCACTGTCATTCAAAGTATACATCCCCTGAAGCACATCCGTAAAGGAAATGTACGCCTGCTCCCGATCCATGCCCAGAGCAATATCCAAATTCCGCAAGCCGATATCGGCATCGATACACAGAACGCGCTTCTTCCCTGCAGCAAGGCAGGTGGCCAATGTGGCACTGAGGGTAGTCTTGCCCGTACCGCCCTTACCGGAAAAAACGCTGATTACTTCACCCATACGGACAACCTCCCTTATATAGACTATCACCATATAGATACTTATAGTATAACGGATATTGCCAAGAATTTCAACATCCAATTTTCGTTTTCTCTGTCGAATTGCCATTTTCTCATAGAAAAATCTCTATCTTCCCCCTGTCCCCCATCCCAATCCCCCTCATGCACCTCCTCCCCAAACCGGCGATGCACTAAATTCCGGTTTATCGCTCTGTTTGTTGACGCGGATCCGTAGTTGTATTATAAAAAGCAGGGGCTTCCAAGTTAGCGGCTCCCTCTGATGAGGGTAAGAGAAGCGACACCATGGGAGTGAATGACAGTCCGGTGGACTGTCAGAGCCGTGGTGCGGAATCACCACAGTGATTTGTCGTGGAGCGACTGAGGGAGAG
>JAZMZW010000175.1:0-31759 GCA_045586205.1 Faecousia sp.
GATTATATTTTACTACAAACCGGAGCAAATTTCCTCATCTTTTTTTCAATTTTTGGACTTTTTCTAACTTATGCACAGTCTGTTCAAGAATTGTGCATCGTTTTGCGGAAACTCAAGTTACAGAATGATTGACAGTTTCTATATATTTGGGGTATAATGAAACTATATATTATTTCGGGAGGTATATCCCATTATGACACAGATTTATTTATCTACATCCCGTACACAAAATTTAGATACCTTATTTCGTACTGTCTGCGCAGGGGCAAGAGAATCCAAGGAACAGCAGTTGATCATTGTCCCGGAGCAATTTTCCCACTCCTTGGAACGCAGTCTCTGCGAGATGGGTGGAGACACCATCTCCCGTTATGCTGAGATTTTGGGCTTTTCCAGACTTGCGGTTCGTGTATTTTCGGAATACGGCGGAGTAGCCGAGACGGAAACCGATGCCGCCGGTCGTTTGCTGATCATGGCACTGACAGTGGAACAGCTTCGCTCCCGACTGAAGCTGTACGGCAGTAAAGCTTTAAAGCCCAATTTTCTCCTTCAGTTATCAAATGCACTTGAGGAGTTGAGCAGTGCCGGCGTCAATGCAAGAGTCCTTCGGGAAAAGCTTCCTTCTTTGTCAGGGGCTTTTGCGGAAAAAATGGAGGAACTGTCCTTGCTTTTGGAAGGCTATAACAGTGTTTGTGCCAATCTGGGGCAGAATTCCGAAAGTCGTTTATCCCGTTTGCTTTTAGCATTGGAGCAGAATTCCTTCGCCAAGGGGCGGCGCTTCTTCTTCTACGGCTTCACGGACTTTAACGGAGTAGAACTGGATATTCTGCAACAGCTTATGGCTGACGGAGCGGAACTACATTTCTTCTTCCTTTGTGATGAATTACATAGTAAGAAAGGCAATTTTGCAACTGCCGCCAATACTGCGCGGATCTTGTACCGTATGGCACAGAAATTCGGCAAGGTGGAACTTCAGCAAGACTCAGCCTGCGAGGAAAGTTCTCAATTTTCCTTCCTCCGCAGTCACTTGTTCGATTCTCAAAAGCTTGCTTCCGAGAAGGAAGACGCAGTAGTCTTTTTGGATGCTCCCAATCCTATGTCGGAATGCCGCATGGTAGCGGGAGAGATCCTTAGGCTTGTGGAGCAGGGAGTACGTTACAGAGATATTACCATAGCCTGTGCAGACTATCAGAGTTACTGCTCCCATTTAAAAACCGTATTCCACCGTGCAGGTATCCCCGGGTATTTCGCCGGTGATACGGACATTCTTCGTCAACCTGTAGCACAGATGCTATTATCTGCACTGGATGCTGCTCTGTCTATGGACGGAGAGGCTGTGATCCAATATCTGAAATTCGGTTACAGCGGATTATCTATGGATCAGGTTGACCTACTGGAAAACTATATCCGCATGTGGGATATTTCAGGCTCTCGTTTCCGTGAGCAATGGAGTATGAGTACCAAGGGAGTTGCAGGGGAGAAGGAGTCTCAAAAACAGCAACGGCTCGCAGAACTCAACACTTCCAGACAGAAGATGCTCTATCCATTGCAAAAGCTTCGCGATTCCTTGTTGAAGGCAACGGATACCGCTCAAATGATCCTTGCAGTTGATCAATTTATGGAGGATATCCGACTGAATGATAAAATGAATCAAAAAGCGAAAGAACTGTTCGACGGAGAAAAGCATCAAAAGGCACAGGAGTATGCCCAGGTATACAGTATTTTCTGCAGACTTATGGAGCAGATCTACGGTGTTCTGGGAAATACCGTCCGCAGTACGGAGGATTTCTGCCTTTTGTTGCGTACGGCTTTAGGCTTGTATACCGTTGGTACGATCCCTGCAACCTTGGACTGCGTGTCTGTAGGTTCTGTATCTTCCCAGAGAAATTGTAATACGGATTATCTCTTTGTAGTCGGTGCAAATGAAGGTTCTTTTCCCTCTGTGCAGAACAATCAAAGCTTGCTCAATGACCGAGAGAGAACACAGTTGATCCAACTGGATATTCGAATCTCTCCAACTACCATAGCTTCCGGCCGGTTGGAACGGGAGCTGTCTATGATCGACAGTGTTCTTGCCGCACCGATCAAAAAGCTGTATTTCTCCGCTCTGGAAGGGAAACAGTCCTATTTTGTCCTGAGAGCCAATCACTTGTTCCCCCAATCGGAGCATATACGAACGGAAGATGCTCTCATTAGCAGATCCCCACGGGATCACCATGCCCGCTATGCCAAACGGGAGGAATATCATTTCCCCAATCTGTCCCAAGAGGCTGTGGAACAGCTTTACGGCAAGGAATTGCAACTGTCTTCTTCCAAAATAGAAACCTTTGCCAATTGCCGTTTTTCCTATTTCTTAAAATACGGTCTTAGAGCCGATGAACTTCGTACCGCATCTGTAGATGCGTCTACCTACGGCACATTTGTTCATTATGTTCTGGAACATACCACCGGAAAGGTGATGGAGGAAGGTGGCTTTCAAGAGGTCAGCTTAGACAGAGTTCTTGCAATTGCGGATGAACTGATGGAGTATTATACTGTGACCTTCCTGTCGGATCTGTGGTATTCCGAGCGTGCGGAGTATCTGTTCCGCAGAAATTTTGCGGATATCCGCATGGTGATCACTCATCTGTATGAGGAACTATCTGCCGCGGAATTCCGTCCGGAAGCCTTTGAGTTGACCTTTGGTCGAGGTGAGGATAATCTTCCTCCTGTCCGTGTGGACGGTGACAAGGTCACGGCCTATATTGAGGGCAAGGTTGACCGCATGGATGTCTGGCGAAAAGGCGAGGAGAATTATATCCGAGTTGTGGACTACAAAACCGGCAGAACAACCATGGATTATACCCGTTTGTTCCACGGACTCGGAATGCAGATGCTGATTTATCTCTTTGCACTGAAGGAGCATGGGGTGCAATTGCATATGCATGAACCTATTCCTGCAGGTGTACTGTACTTTCCGGCAAGAGTAGAACGGATCTCTATTCATAGCAAGGATGACGAAAAGGGCTTGCAGGACGGCAGAGCCAAGGCGGAAAAGCATACAGGCATTCTGCTGGAGGATGAGGATGTTCTTCGCGCCATGGATCCCAGCTCCAATATGCGCTTCCTGCCCTGCGATTATAAGAAAGACAGGCTTGTGGGAGATCTTGCTTCCAAGGAACAGCTTGACTTATTGGAACAGCATATTACTCAAAAGATCCGTCAAATTGCCGACGGGATCTATGAGGGCATTCTTGAGCCGGATCCCTATTATATTGACAGCACCCACGAGGCTTGCGCATGGTGTCCTTATGAGACTGTGTGCGGTAAACGAGGGGATAAACGCATACTTCCCAAAATGAAACTCAGCGACTTCTGGTCGGGATTGGAGGTGGAGTACAGTGGCAATTGAATTAACCGAATTCCAAAAAGAAGCCGTGAATAATACCGGTGGAACACTTCTGATCTCCGCCGCCGCAGGCTCAGGAAAAACACAGGTGCTTATTGACCGCATGTTGAAGAAAGTGCAATCGGAAACCGAACCCTGCAATATTGACGATTTTCTGATGATCACCTTTACCAAGGCTGCGGCTTCGGAGCTTCGTGGAAAGATTATCCGCAGACTGAATGTCCTCCTTTCGGAGCAAGAGCCTACCGCCCATTTGCAAGCTCAGCTCAGTCGGGTTTATCTTGCCCAGATTTCTACCATCCACAGCTTTTGCGGTAGCTTGCTCCGTGACTATGCTCATCAATTGGATATTCCGGCGGATTTTCGTGTTATGGAAGAAGCTGAGGCCCATACCTTGAGTGCAAAGGTGATGCAGGATCTGCTCAATGAGGTATATCAGGAGGAAGATGAGGAGATTTTCTCTACCTTGGACATTCTTGGCGCAGGACGGGATGACGGAGAGCTTCCAAAGATCATTCTTCGGTGCAATAAGGCCGTATGTAATTGTACAAACCCGAAGGAAAAAATTGCGCATTTTGCCAAGTTGCTTTCTGTGACTCACGCAGAAGAACTTGCACAGTGTGATTGGGTCAACTATCTGATTTCCGAATTCCATCATGATGTAAGGCTCCTGCGACAGGAAATATCCAAAGCATTGGATGTAATTTATGCTACTGCGTGGATGGATAAGTACATAGTTAATTTTGAAGAGACGCAGGATCTGTTGGATCGGTATTTGTCGGCAGATACTTGGGATGAGATACGGACGATTCCCCTTGAATTCAGTCGTTTGAAATCAATTTCCAAGCCACAGGATCCCGAATTGAAGGAAAAGATTGCGGCTGTTCGCACAGATGTCAAGGAAAGTCTGAAAAAATGGCTCAGTCGTTTCTCCACACCTTCCGTACAGATCGTAGAGGATCTGTGTGCAACGGCTCCTCCTTTGCGGGGGCTTCTCCGTCTGACTGAGGAATACGGCAAGCGCTACAGTCTGGAAAAGAAGCGGAAGCATTTACTGGATTACAACGATCTGGAACAGGAAACCTTGCGTTTACTTTATGGCAAGGGGAAGACTCCTACTGCCGCTGCAAAGGAAATTTCTCAGCGATATGTGGAGCTTATGATCGATGAGTATCAGGACACCAACAGCGTTCAGGATGCTATTTTCTCTGCCATCTCTAAGAACGGAAAGAATCTGTTCTTTGTTGGAGATGTGAAGCAATCCATTTACCGCTTCCGTGGAGCAGAGCCGGAGATCTTTACGCAAAAATACGATGATTTTGCAGATTATAAACAAGTACAGGATGGACAGCCCCGAAAGATCCTCCTGTCAGATAATTTCAGATCCTCTCCTGCCATCCTCAGTGCGGCTAATGATGTGTTCCGCTTAAATATGAACAGAAGAGTCGGTGCTGTGGACTACGATGTAAATGTTGCTCTCCGTTCGGGTGCGCCCAAACCTCAACTATCCTATCCTGCGGTGGAACTTCACTGTATTGATATTGATCGGAAGGATCTCGACCCCGATGTAGGGAAGGGAGATCTGGAGGCACACTTTGTAGCCCGAAGGATTGCTAAGATCTTACAGGAAGAAACCCTTCCTGAAGGAGATGGGCAGGAACGTAAGGTTTTACCAAGGGATATTGTGATCCTTCTGCGTTCCTTATCCTCCCGCGGCATACGCTTCCAAGAGGCTCTGAAGCGCTATGGTATTCCTGCAGTATGCAGTAATGAAAATCTGTTTGAAACAGAGGAGCTGCGTTTCTTGGACGCCCTTCTCCGAGTGATCGACAATCCACATCAGGATATTCCGCTTCTGAGTGTGCTTCTTTCCTCTGTGGTACGACTGTCTCCCGATGTTTTGGCCTATGTGCGCAAGGGGAGACCCAACGATGATATTTACGGATCCTTGAGAACATATAAGCCCGATTTGCCTTTCCTGAAGTCTTTGGAAGAACTTCGCCTTGTGGCACAGCAGGGGAGCGTTCGGGAGCTTATGGATGTGATCGAGGAACTGTTCCGACTCCGTGCTTGCTTCTCGGAAACACAGCATACTTTGGATGCTTTTGCACAAATCGTCCAACAGTTTGAATCCGGTGGACAGTATAGTCTTACGGCCTTTCTACGCTATTTGGACCGTTTGAAGGACAAAGGGGTGGAAACTCAGACTTCTGCAGGAAATGCAGTACAGATCACCACCATTCATAAATCCAAGGGTCTTGAGTATCCCATTGTGTTCCTCTGTGATTTGTCAAAGGGCTTCAATTATCGGGATACTTATGAAACGGTGCAGATCGATCAAAGTTTTGGACTTGCTTCCAAGGTTTATGATCCTTCGGAACGGAGCATTTATCCCACTGCAGCACTGACAGCCATTGTACAAAAGACACGTCGGGAAGTACTGTCCGAAGAAATGCGTCTTCTCTATGTAGCTATGACCAGACCGGAACACCGGTTAATCATGACCTATTGCAATATCGGGCTGGAAAAGAAATTGAATGAAGTTTCCGGACAAATCACCTTGCCGCTGTCACCTATGCTCATAGAGAAGGTGGGAGCTATGGGAGATTGGATTTTGTTGACAGCCTTGACTCATACGGAGTCGAAAAATATCTGCGCTGATCCTTCACCGTTTGCTCAGGACAGCCCCTATCCCTGGCATATGGAACTTCATCACGGTGTTTCGATGGAATTGGAGGAACAGATGCAAGAGGATCTGCTCCTTGAGGAAGAAGTCTTGCCCTTGTATGAGATATCCTATGCTCATGAAAAGGCCTCTCTAACCGCAAGCAAGCTCACCGCAACACAGCTGAAGGGCAGAGCCGAGGATGAGGAACTGGAAAGCGTATGTCACACAGTACCACGCTTTGATAAGCCCAATTTCCAGAGCAAACCCTTGTCTGCGGCAGAACGGGGAACAGCCATTCACACCGCTATGCAGTATATGGTATACGAACGCTGTGTTACCCTTGAAGGGATCAAGGGAGAGCTGGAGCGTCTTTCCGAAGAGAAGTACCTTTCTCCTCAGCAGGTGGAGGCGGTTTCTCCCAACAAGATCCTGAATTTCTTCCGTTCGTCTTTGGGCCAGAGAGTTCTTTCCGCACCCAAGGTCATCCGGGAATTTAAATTTTCTATCTTGCAAGACGGTGCAAACTATAACCGTGAGCTATCCGGGGAGCATTTCCTCCTGCAAGGTGTAACGGACTGTTGCTTGATTGAAGACGGAATGCTGACCATTTTGGACTTCAAGTCCGATCGCATCAGCCTCGGTGATTTGCAGGAAAGGGGAGAGTATTACCGCGGACAGATCGAAACCTATGCTCAGGCGCTGTCTAGCATTTTCCGACTTCCTGTGAAGGATAAGATCCTTTATTTCTTCTCAATCGATCAAACCTACGAGCTTTGATCTATGGCTGATGTTAAAACTATCCCCCAAACCGAGAATATCTTGGTTTGGGGGATGAATATTATTCTTTGACAGTTCCATCGGGATGTATCAATACTATTTGAATAGGAAGCTGTTTTTTGCGGAGGTCAACCGCCTTTTCTGCGGCGAATGTCAGACCTCCGCAACAGGGGACTGTCATTCTTGCAACAGTTAGGGAACGGATCTCGTTTTCCATCAGGATCTGTGCAAGCTTTATGGAATAGTCTTGTCCGTCCAATTTGGGACAGGCGATAAAAGTGACTTTACCGTCCATGAATTCGTTGTGGAAGTTTCTGTGGCAGTAGGCACAGCAATCGGCGGCAATAAGCAGATCTGCACCTTGCAAATAGTCTCCCTTGCTTGCCATCAGACGAAGCTGAACAGGGAAATTGGGAGAGTTACGCCTATGATCCTCGTTCGTAGTCGTTGAATTTTGCGCATAGGTGGTTTGGCGGTCTTCAAAGCTTATGGCATTGACGGGGCATACAGGTAAGCAATCGCCCAATCCGTCACAGTGATTTTCGTACAGAAGCTTTGCTTTCCCGTTCACCATAGCAATAGCTCCTTCATGACAGGCACTTACACAAAGACCGCATCCGTTGCATTTATCTTCGTTGATTCTGATGATTCTTGTGTTCATAGTCCTCCGCCCTTCTTTGCTTCTCTTTGGAGTTTTGCCTGTTCTTTTTGCATTGTTAAAATCTCCATCATTTTTTCGTACATTTCTTCCCCGACGCACTGTTTGGCATACTCACACCATTGGACACAGCTTAAGGTGTCGTTATAGGCCACGAATCCGCATTTTTCGCAGGGAACTCGTGTATCTATAGAGAATATCTCGATGATCTCTCCGCAATTGGGACAGATTTTTTCATGGATCGTTGGAGTACGGGGTTTACCTTGACAGCCTTCCATCAACATATGTCTCACATCCTTTCAGAAAGTCCTTTACTTTCTGTTTATAGTATAGTATAATTTAAGCAACAAATCTGTTGGAAAAACAACATAGGAGGACTTGTGGAACAATATTTTTCTGTTATGCTGGGAAGTCCCTTGTTTTATGGTATCAATGAGCAAGAACTAAATTCTATGCTGAGTTGTTTGGGCACTCGGATACAGGCATTTAAAAAAGGACAATATATTTCCATGGGAGGTCAAACCTTCAATTATGTGATCCTTCCGGTACAGGGGAGGATCCATATTCAGCGTGATGATTTCTGGGGGAATCGCAGTATCCTTCGGGAACTTGTGGCAGGGGATCTCTATGGAGAAGCTTATGCGGGCATCGGGACAGAGCCTCTTTTACATGATCTCTTTGCGGTGGAAGACTCTGTTGTGATATTCTTTGAGGTCAGAAAAATGCTTTCTACTTGCTCCTCTGCCTGTCCTTTCCATACAGCTGTGGTGCAAAATTTATTCCGATCCCTGTCTCTGCAAAATCGAAAATTAGAACAGAAGCTTACGCATCTATCCATGCGTAGTACACGGGAGAAACTCTTGTCCTACTTATCCGAGGAATCCCACAAGAATCATAGCAACCGCTTCAGTATTTCGTATAATCGGCAACAGCTGGCGGATTTTCTTGGAGTTGATCGCAGTGCCATGTGTGCAGAACTTTCAAAAATGCAGAAAGAAGGCTTGCTCCAATACAAAGGAAATTCCTTTGTTCTGCAGTGATATATCAACAGGGATCGCTCCTTTGTGGGAGCGATCCCTGTGAATTTGGGTTTGAGGTTACTGTGCTTTGAGTTCTGCGGCAAAGGCCTTGGGGTCGGGGGCTTTGAAATAAGCGCTGCCGGCCACCATGACATTGGCACCGTTTTCACTGCAGATCTTTGCAGTCTTTACATTGATACCTCCGTCCACTTCTAATTCGCAGGTAGGATTGCGTTCGTCAATCCACTGACGGATCTGATGGAGTTTGGGCATCATGTGTTCCATAAAGGCCTGTCCGCCAAAACCGGGCTCTACGGTCATAACAAGAATCAGATCGCAATAGGGTAAATAGGGGAGGACTGCATCGGCAGGTGTATTGGGCTTGATGGAGATGGCGGGTTTCACACCGTTTTCACGGATCTTCTTCAAAGCAAGGAGCGTGTTTACTTCTGTGTCGGCTTCCACATGGATGGTCAGAATGTCACTACCGGCTTTGCAGAAGTCATCTACGTATCTTAGGGGTCTGTCTATCATCAGGTGGACATCCAGAGGGAGATCTGTGATCCCGCGGATGGCGGCAACTACAGGAATGCCGATGGTGATATTGGGAACAAATAAACCGTCCATAACATCAACATGGACATAATCGGCACCTGCTGTGCTTAAACTGCGAATATCCCGCTCGAGATTGACAAAATCTGCAGAAAGGATAGAAGGGGATAATTTTATCATAATGAACCTCCGTTGCATATTATATACTACAGCCGAAGGAAGTTCCATCCACGCAATACGGCTGTTTACACACTCCATTATAACGGATAAACACGCAGGTGTCAATTTTTTCCTACAATATATTTCAGATTTTTGAGGAATACTGATCACAGGTTCCGAGGAGGCGCTTGTCCATACCTTGGGGCGAATGATCAAAGGAGGATATAATTATGAATCATTCCTGCAGTGCAAACCGTAGCATTCAGTGTACTGTCAACCAGTGCAAGTACCATTGTGGCGCAGAGAATTACTGCTCTCTGGAAAAGATCATGGTCGGCACCCATGAGACCGATCCTACCGCAAAGCAGTGTACCGACTGTATGTCTTTTGACAGAAAGTGATGCGCAATTGAGGACTGCTTCGGCAGTCCTTTTTTATTTCCTGCGCTCAAGATATAGATTCAGAACACAACAGTAAAACAGGATCGATATACAGATGTACAGCCAAAACATGCCCATAGCAATTACGGACAGACTGCCGTACAGCACGGAATACGATCCGAAATTTTTCACATAGAAGGAATATACGCCCGTAAAGATCAACCAACTCACAGCGGCTACAACAGAACCGGGCCATGAAGCCTTGAATGACTGTTTCCGATCAGGAAGGATACAGTACATGGTCAAGAACAGTCCACTGAGGAGACTGAAAAGCAGTAAGCCACGGAACCGTAGAAGCTTTGCCAGTAATTTTAATAGGGGGACCTGCTGTTTGTCAAAGTATAGTGCCAGCTCTCTTCCGAAGGTATTTGCAACCAAGGTTAAGAGCAAGGCCAACAGGAACAGGACCATATAGCCCATACTCATCAATCGACTAAGGAGATACGGACGGTGTTCTCGGATTCCGTATATGGCATTTAAGCCTTCCTGAATACAATAGATTCCTCTGGAGCTTGACCAAATAGCGACCATAACAGTGGTAGAAAGAAGAATACCCGATGAACTGTCTTGAAGCTCCCATATGATCCGTTCAATGAGAGGGGACAGAACTTCAGGAATCAAACCTTTCAGACTTTCCGACAAATCCTCCGGGCGGAAGCCGAAATAGGGAAGTAGGCACAGTAACAGCATGATCCCGGGAAAAACAGACAAGGCGATATAAAATGAGGCATTTGCCGAATAGACATTAATATGATAGGTTCGCAATTCATACAATCGGTATTTTATAAAATAGTATAGCTTCATAATCATTCCTGCACTTCCATATTGTGTCATAATTATTTTAACATACAAGTTTGACATTCGCCGTCGAAAGTGATATAATAAATGAAATTATATGTTATATGAGGATTAGACTATGTCTTATACTTACAGTAGTGCCATAGCCAGCTTCTGTTGGAAAACAGGGCTGGAAGCAGCAATGGCTTTAGTGAAAAATGCCGGCTACGATAGCCTGGATCTCCCGTTCAGTGTTTACAGCGTGGGTTTTCAGCCTCCCATGCTTCGGGAGGATTGGAAGTCTTGGGTGAGATCTGTGTTGGAACTCTCCCGTAGATACGGTTTGCCTGTTACCCAATCTCATGCTGCTTGGCTTCAGGACATACCTTCGGATTTTCAATATTCCTCTCCCTCTGATCTATATCACCGCACTTTAGAGGCGGCATCCATGCTGGGATGCAAGCATGTGATCTTCCACCCTGTCCGTCTGAGAGAACGCATTGAGTCTCAAGCTGTCCGTGATCGGATCCATGATTGGAATGTCCGTTGGTTCCACGAGTTGATCCGAACAGCTGAGAATTGTGATGTGTACATCAATCTGGAAAATACATTTGACTCCCATAATTATCAGAAAGCAGGAGATCCTCCTTATCCTTATACCGTTGCGGAGGATATGCTCAGACTCCTCCGTGAACTGGACAGCGATCGGATCCGTCTGTGTTTGGATACCGGCCATGCAAATAACTCGGCGCAAGATATTCCGGCAATGATCCGCGCCTTCCGTTCTGATTTGGCGACTGTGCATCTTAATGATAATTTCGGCCGACGTGGCAAGGACTTTGCTGATCTTCACTTATTCCCGGGGAAGGGTACGATACAATGGGGACCTATCCTTTCTGCATTGAAGGATATCCGATTCCGTGGAGTGATGAACATCGAGCCCATAGATGCATTGCCTGATGTAAATGATCTTGAGCGTAGGGAGCTTCTTGCCTCCGGCAAGGTCGCATTGGAGAGGCTACTTTCCCAAATCTAGGTCGAATCAGGGAAATTGAAAAGCGAATCATTGAATTTTATACATAATAATTTAACAAAACCGATTACAGATTATCCAAAATCGACTGCGTTTTTGCTTCATGGAAATTTTTGCTGAAAATTACTTGCACTTTGTTGATGAACCTGCTATAATCCAAATGATTTATAGATTTGAGTGCAAATACCACAATCCCTTGTGGTATTTTCTCAAGTCCAAATCAAAATACATTTTAAAAGGAGAAGTGACCCAAAATGAAGAAGAAAGTTCTCAGCATGATTCTTGCAATCGCAATGGTTATGTCCATGTTTGCAGGAATCGCTATCACCGCTTCCGCTGCGGAAGGCACTTATGTGTTTGCCCAGACTGTCGCTGTCGGTGATACCGTCATTCTGGCTGCTGCTGATGGCTCTGCTGTTTTCACCGAAGTTAGCAGCAGTAACATTGGCTCCGCTGCCGTAGCTACCCCCAACGGAGACACCATCGTTTCCGCTGAAGCTGCTGCTCTGACTGTTGAAGCCGGTGTTGCCGAAGGCTCCATCGCACTGAAGACTGCAGACGGCAAGTATCTCGCATGGACCTCCGGCAACAAGCTGTATGCTGTTGAGGCTATTGACGAGTCCAGCTCTTGGATCTATGCATTTGCTGAAGAAAAGGCTACTCTGTCCTGCGTAAAGCCCGACGGCGAAAAGGTCAGAAATCTTCAGTACAATGCCAAGGACCCCAGATTCTGTGCTTACACCTCTACACAGACAGCTATCGGCCTGTTCAAGCTGGCTGACGGCGATGTTTGCCTCCACGAGAATGCTACCAGCGAAGTTACCACTCCCGCAGGTTGCACCGAGAACGGCCTCATCACCTACACCTGCTCTTGCGGTGCTTCCTGGACCGAAGTCATCAAGGCTCTGGGCCACAGCAATGACGAAGGCACCATCATCACTGCAGCTACCTGCACCACCGATGGCGTCATCCTCTACACCTGCACCGTTTGCGGCTCCACCAAGGAATCCACCATTCCCGCAACCGGCCATACCTATGTTGACGGCGCATGTGCTTGCGGCGCAACTCAGGCTCCCGCTTCTTACTTCAAGGCTATTGATCTTGATAACATCACCGAGGGCAAGTACCTGATCGGTGCTGTTAGAGGCGAAACTTATCCCAATGTCTATATCGCTACTGCAAAGATCTCCTCCGGTGACATCACCACCACCGAGAACTTTGTCACTGTTGCTGAAGACTTCATCTACAGCGCTAATATCGACGACAACGCACAGATCTTCACCTTCACCGGCAACAACGTTGAAGGCTTTGCAATCAGCTACGAAGCTGAGGGCGAGCCCCTGTATCTGGGCGTTTCCGACTATGCTAACAACAGAAAGCTCGCTTGGAGCGCTGAATACGCAAACGTCCTGTGGACTGTAGGCGCAATCGAGAAGGGTGGCTACTACCTCTCCACCGCTATCCCCGAGAGCGAAGTTCGCTACACCGTTTCTCAGAACTCCACCGGCACTGCTCCCATCCGTGGCTACAAGAGTGGCGCTCTGTACACCGGCATTTACCTCTTCGTTGAGGCTCAGTACTGCGCACACGAGAACACCACCGAGATCGCAGCTGTTGAAGCTACCTGCACCACCGCAGGCAACACTGCCGGTATCCTCTGCACCGACTGCGGCGCTACTGTAGAAGGCAACGAGTATGTTGCTGCTCTGGGTCACGACTATCAGGTTGCTGTTTCCGAAGGCAAGATTGCTCTGACCTGCACCGTTTGCGGCGACTCTCAGGACATTGCTCTGGACACCATTGCTGACGCAAAGGCATACGAAGACAATACCCGTGAATACAATGTCAAGGGTGTTGTTACCTACATCAGCGGCACCACTGTTTACATCCAGGACGAGAACGACGGTCTGTGCGTCTACTTCGCAAAGGATGTTGACACTAGCACTCTGGCTCTGGGCGACGAGATTTTCGTCAGCGCTACCATGACCGATTATAAGGGTCTGCTTGAGCTGAACGCTCCCACCGCTTACACTCTGGTTTCCACCGGCAATGAACTGCCCGTCGCTACCGTTACTCTGGCTGATCTGGCTGCAGACACCACCAACGAGTATCTGGGCGAGCGCGTTTACATTGAAGGTCTGAAGATCGGTACCATCAACCCCTCCGGTTCTACTACTCTGACCGATGCCGAAGGCAACACCATCGCTCTGTTCAAGGCTAACGGCCTGAACGAGAACATTAACGAAGGCGATACCATTAAGCTTACTGCTATCGTTTCCAAGTACAACAGCTATCAGCTGATCGTCAACCCCGGCACCATTGCTGAGGATGTCGTTGAAACGGAAGACGGCACCGAGCCCACCATCATCACTGTTCCCATTGCTGAAGCAAAGGTCGGTAATGCCGGTGAATACTTCCAGGTTGAGGGCGTTGTTACCGCTATGTCCGCTGACAAGAGAACCATCTATGTTCAGGACGCTACCGGCGGTATTGCACTGTACCTGAATGCAAGACCTGCTGAGGCTGTTTGCGCCATCGGCGATATGGTCAAGGCAAAGGGCGCATACAAGCTCTATAACGGCCTGATCGAGCTGGACAGCATTGATCCCGCTAATGTTGAGTTCTTTGAGATCCTGTCCTCCGGCAACGCTGTTGAGGCACAGAAGGTTGATATCGCTACTCTGCTTGCTGATACTGCTAACGAGTATCTGGCAGAGAAGGTCGCTATCGAAGAAGCTACCATCGCTGAGATCGCTGAGAACGGCACCATTACCCTGACTCAGGGCGAAGCTACCATCACCATCTACAAGGCTCCCGCTCTTGGCGAAGAGTTCGTCGTTGGTGCAAAGATTAATGTTACCGGCGTTGTTGGCGCTTACAACGGCTATCAGATCCTGGTTAACGAGGCTGCTGATATCGAACTGGTTGTTGAGAAGGAGCCCACTCTCGTTCCCAGCATCCGTATCCAGCACACTCTGAATCTGGCCAGCGATATTTCCATCAACTTCTGCGTAAGTGCTGCTTCCCTGACTGCTTATGATTCCTTCTACATGGAGTGCAAGATCCCCGTTTACGAAGGCAATGACCTCGTTGGTTATGACACTGTTGAAGTACAGCCCGTTCTCAACGGCAGCTTCTACTACTTCACTCTGGTTGGCATCACCGCAGTTGAAATGAATAACGAGATCGAAGCTACTCTGTTCATGGAGACCGAAGACGAGAAGTTCTGCTCCAATGTTGACGTTTACGGCGTTTCCGTCTATGCATACGCACAGCTGGCAAAGGCTACTGCTCCCGATGCTCTGAAGGCTCTGTGTGCAGAACTCCTGCGTTACGGCGCACTGGCTCAGTCCTACAAGGAATACCGTACCGACGCTCTGGTCGATGCAAAGCTGACCGAAGCTGACATCGCTCTGCTGAAGGATCTCGAGACTATCGAGTTCTACAACAACAAGGCTGACCTCACTGACTGTGCCTCCATCGGTGCTAAGATTATTGGTCGTTCCCTGTCCCTGGACTCCAAGGTTACCCTGAACTACATCGTTGATGTTACCGGCGCTTCTGTTGCTGCTGAGGATGTCACTGTTCATGTTTCCTTCATCGATATGGATGGCCTGAATCAGACTATCGTTCTGGACAATGCTGTTCCTTACGGCGGTGTTGCTAACCGTTTCTCCTTCGCATTCGATGCACTGACCGCTGCTGAGCTCCGTTGCGTTCTGACCGCTGCTGTTTATGTCGGCGACACTCAGATCTCCAACAGCTCTGTCTACTCCATCGACACCTATGGTGTTGGCAAGAAGGACAGCCTGCTCACTCTCTGCCAGTCCCTGATGTCTTACTCTGATACTGCTCTTGCATACTTCAAGGGCTAATATCACCCTGTTTCATTCGCTGATTTTCAGTGTTTGAATATTACATCCTACCTAGGAAAGGAGGTCAAGTTAATGAAGTTCGTAGCTCCCGAAATGGAAATGAAGCTGTTCACTACTGAGGACATCCTCACCGCTTCCGCTCCCGCAGCAGAAGGCACCACCGAGAAGTCCCTGTATCAGCCCGACTGCAAGGCAGAACTGCCCATGGACTAATCCTTAAGTTGATTTAGACCTAGGTAAAAAGGCCCGTTGTGAAATTTTTGATTTTGCAACGGGCCACACTCTACTGTATGAAGATTTTTTCTGTTATTCCGAATTTCTATCATGGATTTTGGGGAGATTGGGAATAGCAGAGAAGAAAATATATGGAGGAACATTAGATGAACATGAATTTTCTTGCCCAATTAGAACTGCTTTCTGCGGCTGAAACTCCTGAAGAGAAGCAGAAAGCGGAATATTATATTTTGGAACCCCATTGCTATCTCAGAGGTTGGAAGGGGATCGAATTATCTGTTTTGAATCAGCAACGAGGCTTCCTTTTCAAGCTTTCCGAGCTGGAACTGACTGCGGCTCTGCTGTGTAACGGTAAAATTGATATTCATTGCTTTGCTGTCACTCCCAGCCTTCGTGAGGCTGTTTATGGCTTAGTCAGAGAGGGTATTGCCCGTAAGTGTGAATACGGCACTCAGTTGAACCCCAAGCAGGAACTGCGTACGGTGGATTACCCCTACAGAGCCACAGCCAAATGGGCCATTACCGGTCGCTGCAATATGAAGTGCAAGCATTGCTTCCTGTCTGCTCCCGATGCCAAATTCGGTGAAATGTCCCATGAAGAGTGTATGAAGCTTATCGATGAAATGGCGGCCTGCGGTGTCAGCCGTATCGGTCTCACCGGCGGTGAACCCTTAGTTCGTCCGGATTTCTTTGAAATCGTGGATGCGCTGATTGCAAAGGATATTGCTCTTGTGGGTATTGCTACTAATGGTCTTCTCGTAAATGAACGCTTTATCGGTCAGCTAGAAGATCGTGGTTTGAAGCCCAAGATCTTTATGAGTTATGATGGAACAGATGGCTGGCATGATTGGCTCCGTGGCATCGATGGGGCAGAAAAAATGCTCCTGAGTAAATTTGAACTTCTTGCCAAGCACGGCTTCTATACCGGCAGTGCCATGACAATCCATAAGGGCAATGTTGGCGTTCTCCGTAGCAGTGTCAACCGCCTTGCTTCCGTTGGTGTCCATCAGGTCATTGCCAACCGTATGACCAACTTTGGTGAATGGGAAAAGTATGGAAGAGATTGCAACATCACTCCCAAGGAACTGTATGATGCTTTCTACGAATACATTCCCCAATTCTATGAGGACGGCTGTCCTGTCCGTTTGTGCCTGAACCGCTATTTCGAAACTCTCAGCCCCGGCTCTAAGGATTATCTACTCCTGCCTCTCAAGCAATATAAGAAGTGCAGTGATTATCTCTGCGAGCCTACTCACAATGTGGTCTATATCACTGCCGACGGCTATGCAACACCTTGCCTGTATATTGCCAGTCAGGAAGCTCCTTGCGTACAGCTTCCCAATATCAAAGACGGATTGGGAGCGGCATTGACTCATCCCAACTATCTCAATATGTCTGATATCACTGTTCAGGCTTATTTTGATCATAATCCCTCTTGCTCTGAGTGCAAGTATCGCTCCTATTGCATGGGTGGTTGCCGTGCCCATGCTTTGGAGACCAATCCTCATGATTATTTGTCCCGTGATCTGGAGAATTGCATGTTCTATCACGAGGAATTCCACACAAGAACCATTGATATGATTCAAAAGATTTGTCCTGAAGCCAAGTGCTTGAATTATGACCCTTCTGTGATTTTAAAGTAATATAAATGACAGATGCTCCTGTTACAGTTGAAGTTGTAACAGGAGCGTCTTTGATTATCTGTTTTGGAACTTAGGAATTGAAGTATGCCAGAGCAGCATCGGAGTATGCGATCATGGCTTTACAAACTGCCAGCAGGTTGCCGGTTTTTCCGTTACCGTAGGTATCCACACTGTATTGCAATGTTTTGGATACCTGCTTGTTTCCGTCATACACAGCGGCGGATACCACTTGACGAAGCTCGGCGGCAAGGAGACCGTCAAAGTCAAAGCTGTACCAACTGCTGTTACTGCCATACTTCTGGATGTTCTTGAGAGTGACTTCCATCTTTTCACCCAAGTAATCCAAATAGGTGATACGCAGACTCAAATCGGAAACATCACCTTGGAATCCGGAGATATTGACCACATAGCGGATAACAACCTTGGAGTCCATAACCAAGGACTTGCCCTGCCATGCCACAGTGGGGGAAGCTAAATCATCCAGGTAAGTGTTGTGATTGTTAAATTTCACAGTTTCGGGATTAGTCAGGTAGGACTTGTGAACTTCAGTCATAGCCTTGTCAACATAGCTATCGGTGCGGTAGGACTTGTAGGTTTGTGCTGCTGCGCCGTATTGCAGGAGGTTTGCACACAATGCCTTCAGGGAATAGGATGCATTATCCTTGTTCAGCTGAGAATATGCATATTTGGAAATGCTGTAAATATCCACATTGGAACGGTAACTGCTGTTGCCCTTGAACATGTGGAGGACGGCTTCAATTTCGTCCCCCATCTGCATGGCAGTCAAGCCGGTCAGAGTGAAGTAGTAATAATTTCCGTTGGTACCGGGTTGAATCTGAACGGTTTCATACTCTACCAGATTGTTTCCTTCATATACAGGAACTTTGCAGACCATGTAGTAGCTATCATATGCACTGAGCAGGGTATTCTTAACCATGAAACTGATGGAGATGTCGCTGGCTAGATTCAGGGTGTGATTGATCACAATGGCGCTGTCAATGTTGCCGGACATCTGACCACAGGTGCTACATACACCGTTGACATAGCTATGGCCGGTGGCGGCGATCAGAATGTCAGACTCATCAAGGACGGTCTTACCTGCGGCATCGGCAAAGAGCAGGGAACAACGGTTACAGTAGTAGTGAGCAAGAATACCGCTTTCTGTACAAGCAGGTTCAATCTGTGCGGTAAAGAAGATGTCATGTCCCAGGGGGGGAGCGATCAGTTCCTCTTCGGTGACGGTTTCCGTATATTCCGAATTGGCGTAATACAGGTCACAATCAGCACAGTAATAGTAGGCATAGACACCGGAGTCTGTACAGGTTGCAGGAACTACGGGGCTGTAAATCGGTGTGTGATTCAATGCGGGGAGATAGACATCGTTCAGGACGATGACTGTACTGCAACTCTCGTCGGAGAACATAGTATAGCAAATCTCACAGGTGAAATATTGTAGATTGCCGGGAGAAGCACAGGTAGCAGGTGCTTCAGGGGTTTCTGTCAGGTCATGTCCCAGTGCGGGGATGGTCAGGTCCACCAGTCTGACAGATTGCGTAGCGGTGGAATCCAAGAAATAACCACCACAGCCATAACAAACATAGTGCGCCATCATACCTTCTGTACCACAGGTGGCTTCAATGCCGCCTACTGCATAGACCTCGTGACCGATCGGGGACACAACAGTGGCGCTTTCCTTGATCTCATTCTGGCACAGGGTGTCTGTGAAGAACTTGTTGCAACGGGTGCAGATATAGTAGGGAATGTTGCCTGTTGTGGTGCAGCCTGCAGGGATACCTTCTACATAGCTTGCATTGTGTCCCAGAGGCTCTACGATCTCGTCAGTGACTACTTCACCGCAGTCGTTACATGTGACCTTGAGAGAGCCGGATTCGGTGCAAGTTGCAGGGACCAGAGCGGTGCTTGTATTTTCATGGAAGCATTCGGGATTGGCAAGCTCACCGCTCTTGAACAGATAGAAGCGGTAAGAAGAAGTCTTCGCGGAAGAATTGCAACGGAAACAGGGGTTGCCGTTTGCGTCTACAGTAGCCAAATCATCACGCAGACCCAAATATCTGCCGTCTGCATTCAGGGTAAAGGCACCGTTATCCAAGGTGGGAACCCAGTAGGATGCAATGCCATCGCCGTAGTAGAGATTGTTACTGCTATTGTACAGAGCAGAGCCATCCGCGCCGGTCAGGGTGAAGCCTTCGTTACTGCCACTGAGAGTCCATACCATAAGCTCATTGCTTACGGACAGGGTAGAAGGAATGCTGTTCATACTCAGACCTTCAGACATGACATAGGAGGTGCTGTGCATCTGTCGGGTAATGGCATAGTAGGAATAAGCGCCGGGATTTGCACCGCCGGGAGCAACCACAAGGACATATTCTCCGTCTGTGATCTGATTCAAAGCAGTTACCAGATGGAAATCACCCGTAGTGGCACTGCCACTGACCCAACCGCAGTATTTGCAGGTATTATCCGCAAAAGTGCAGTTGGCTTGTTTGGAGTAAGAGCAGTTAAAACAACCGACTATATGCGTTCCGTTTCCGTTGGAGGAATAGTTGTAGGAATGCCCTGTTGCAGGAAGGGTTGTGTTGCTCAGAGTCTTACCGCAGTTGTTACAGGTTACGATCTCATAGCCTGCTTCCGTACAGGTTGCCTCTACCAAATCGGTGTTTTGACTGCTGTGAGAACAGGTGGCACCCACAGAGGATTTATAAACATAGAAATAAGCAGAGCCTACGCTGGTACTCTCATAGCAGGTCACCACAGGAAGTCCGTTTTGACCCATTTCGGTAGAATCATCACGGAGAGCCAAGTATCCGTTTGCCTTAATGGTAAAAGCACCCTTTGCGGAATTATAAGTAAATTTCCAAGCAGAGGAATTTACGTTGCTGTACTCCAGTTTTGAAGTAGAGGAGGGGTCATTATACAGATAATATCCGTCTCCGCCACCGATCTTTGCAGAGGAGGCAGAGCCTTCAACAGTCCATACCAAACCCTCGGATGCAGTGATGCTACCGGGAACGGAGGTCAGGGAAGTGCCTGCAACATTCAGTGCGTAATACTGATTGTCTTCTTGCTTCCATAGGGCATAGAAACTGTAGCTTGCTTCTGCATCGGATGCACCTACCAGAATGACATATCTGCCACTTGTGATATCGGATGCAGAGGTGACCCTGGTGAAAACTTCTTCTGTTGAACCGGAAACCGTTCCCACTGGGAGGATCTCTACATCAAAGTACTCTGCACTGGTAGCGCTTGCATTACTTACAGCATAGCCACCGAACTGCAGATAGGTCTTTGCACGGAAAACAACACCTCTGGTTGCAGTAACATCGGAAGTAATGCGCCAGCTGCCGTTGATGCCCTCGCTGATGTTCCAGAAGTATTCAGAGGTAGAAGCACCCAGATTGGTACTGCTGGCATAGGTCAAATAGTGAGTGTCATTGGTAATGGTATATTTACCGTTCACATACTCAAAATTCAGAGCAAAATCGGTAGCTTGCTCCTCGGATACCATGCCGTTGGTTACAGTGATCTCAGAACCAAGGATCTTGGAGGAGAAGCTGTTGCTCATAGCATAATAAACTCCATCCACATTGGCGGCAATGACATATCTGCCACTGCTACCCACTGTAAAGGTATCACTTCTGCGAGTGGTAGGCTTCTGCTCCAAAGCAGAAGCCAAATCCTCGGCATCCTTTGATTTTGCCAAGGTGGTGGGGAGTACTGCGAAAATCATACACAGCACCAACGCCAGAGCAAAAATGCGCTTCCATAAACGAACCATATAAACGCCTCTTTTCATTGTACTAAGTTCGATAGATCGAACTATGTATATTTTACCATATTTTTGTGGAAAGTAAAGGCATACTTTTTCTATCTTGAAAAATTTGATTCCGCTATGGAAAATGTATTCCCTTTATGATATAATCTATTAAACGAACTTTGCACTTGCAAGGAATTTCACTGAAGGAGTTTGCTATGATCGATAAAGAAGTATCTGAATTAAGACGCCGTTTCCGTGCGGATTATAATAATATTTCCCGTATCCGCGGGTGCTATGTCAGCTCTAACGGAGAGGTGATTGCCACCTTTAACGAATCTATGGGCATCATGGGTTTGGAGGAACAGGAAAAATATCTGAATCTGTTGAAGAAGGCCATTTCCGGCTCTATGGGAAAAACCCTCAATGATATCGAATTTTCCACCAATCAGGTTATGGATTCTCCGGAGCATAAACTGCTTATGACCCTCCGTGGTTCTGCTCTGACTGATGATGAGGCTGTCAATACTCTGTATGAAACCATTACCAAGTCATTGCGTATGGCAGAAAATTATCTGATCCTCTTGGCTTACGACAGCTATGATGTGCCTTACCGCGGAAAAGACGGCTCTCGCATGGAGGATTCAAGTGAAACCACCCATTCCTATATGATTTGCAGTATTTGTCCCGTGAAGGAGTCTAAGCCGGCTTTGCGCTATCAGGCAACGGAAGGTCTCTTCCGTAATCGCAGTTCCGATTGGGTCGTTGGCGCACCGGAATTGGGCTTTGCATTCCCTGCCTTTGATGACCGTTGTTCCAATATTTACGGAGCATTGTATTATGTCCGTAGCAAGGATACCAACTATGAAGACTTTGTAGAAGCTGTCTTCCATACGGATGCTCCCATGCCGCTGACAGTGCAGAAGGAGAGCTTCCGAGATGTTCTGACAGAGTCTTTGCTGGAGGAATGCAGTCCCAAGGTGGTACAGACCGTACATAGCTCCGTTCGCACCATGATGCAGATCCATAAGGAAAGTAAAGTGTCCGAACCCCTGCAGGTCAGTCGTAGAGAATTGGGATCCGTGTTGCAGGATTGCGGTGTATCGGAAGAAAAAATGTCAGCCTTTAATGTCAAGTATGATCTTACATTCGGCGATTACAGTGCATTACCTCCTCAGAACCTCATCAGCCCCAAGGAATTGACCTACACAGGCCCCGATCTTGTGGTCAAGATCAATCCTGAGAGAGAAGATCTGGTATCTACCCGCATCATTAACGGCACCAAGTATCTGCTGATCAACATTGATCAGGGAGTAGAGCTTAATGGTATCCCCCTGCATATTGAGGAATAAAACATGCAGATCACTCAACCTGATTACTATTCGGAATTCACCTGCATCGCAGGTGCTTGTCCCGATACCTGCTGTGTTGGCTGGCAGGTGATTTTAGATGCCGAGCATCTGAAATATTACGAAAGTCTTCCCGGAGAAATCGGAGATACCATCCGCAAGGGAATTACCGTGACGGATGGGGAAGCTTCCTTTGCTCTGTGCAAGGGGCGCTGTGCTATGCTACGGGAGGACGGGCTTTGTAAGATCCAGTATGCCTTGGGAGAAGAAGCCCTTTCCAAAGTCTGCGGATTTTATCCCCGTTTCGTTACAGAACTGGGATTGACCCGTGAACAGGGACTGTCTGTATCTTGCCCCGAGGTAGCAAGGCTGGTCCTTACAAGAACTGAGCCTGTTTCTTATATCACAAGTCAAACAGACGAACCTCTGCGCTATTTTCATGATATTGAGCCTGAGGTCATGCTCTCTGTCCGAAGGTGGAAGCAAAAAGCCTTGGAATTGATCCGTGACCGTTCTCGTTCCATGGAGGAGCGTCTTCTGAAGATCCTTGAGATCACAACGGAAGATCATACTTCCGTTACCCCTGCAACGGACGGGGAGAAAAAAGTCTTTTATTCCCGTTTATATGAACTATACAGCTCATTGGAACAGCTCAGACCGGAATGGGGAGAGCTTCTCCGCCGGTGTAGCAGCACACAGCCCACGCTGAATCCCTGCGACGAGATTTGCTGGGAACAGCTTATGAGTTACTATATTTTTAAATATTCTCTTCGCTCCGCTATGGACGATGATTTTGAGAGCAAGCTACGACGCAGTGTATTAAAT
Organism: Faecousia sp.; assembly: GCA_045586205.1. Lineage (GTDB taxonomy): Bacteria > Bacillota > Clostridia > Oscillospirales > Oscillospiraceae > JAZOXB01. The sequence goes on from JAZMZW010000175.1 coordinate 23,167, forward strand.
ATTCTTCTCCTGCGGGATATTCGCAGGAAGGAAGATGTAGACATCATATATCTCGTCCAATTATTCGCCAAGGAAACGGAGCATAACGAAGAGAATCTGGAAGCTGTTGATCAAGCATTGGAGGACATTTCTTGTTTCTCTGCAAAAGCTATACAGAGGATCCTATTTTCTGAAATGAAATAGATTTTTAACCGCAGTTCCTTATACGGACTGCGGTTATTTACATCTATCCTTGACAGATTTATCTATTAGGACTATAATAAATTTAAGAAAGAAGGTGAGACAAATGCTTGCAAGTTATAGAAAAGGGATTAAAACGCTGTTGTTTGTTTTATGTGCATTATTCCTTATAGCCTGCACGGTGGGAACAGTATGCCCCCATGATCACAATTCCCATGCCCGTGAGTGTGCAGTATGTCTTTTGGTGCAAACTTTGTCCACCATGTTGTGTGTAGAGCTGTTCTCACTTTTATGTTGTAAATATTTACTTCACGGTGAGATCTCTCACATCGATACTGCTTATTCTTTAAATCATATACCAACATTGGTTGACCTTAAAATCAAACTTTCAAATTGATATTGCACCTAAATGCAAATAGTTAAATCAATTTGAAAGGAGTTCTTAATTTTGATCACCATCGCTTCCTTATGCAAGGAATTCAATAACGACACCCGAATTTGTTATGACGATTTTACCTTTGAAACCGGAAAATCCTACATGCTCCTTGGAGCGTCCGGTTGCGGTAAGTCCACTTTGCTGAATATGATCGCAGGGATCTTAAGCCCTACTTCCGGTAGCATTACCATTGACAATATGGAACTGACCTCTATGAGCCAGAAGGAAAAAGACCATTTTCGCATCCAACACATCGGCTATATTTTTCAGGATTTCAAGCTGATCTCCGATATGACGGTGATGGACAATATTAATATTTTGCGCTTGGAAGGTGTTGACACTTCACGGGCGGGAGAATTGCTAAAGACTCTTGGCTTAGAGAGCAAGAGAAACAGTAAAGTGCGCCATCTGTCCGGAGGCGAGAAACAGCGAGTTGCCATAGTACGTGCCTTGGTCAAAGATCCTGCCATTATTCTGGCAGACGAGCCTACAGGAAACCTGAATTATTCCATTGGTGTAAAAGTTGTAGAAGAATTAATGCGTACCGCAAAAGGACGTACTCTTATTGCAGTTACTCATGATGACCGCTTGTCAAAATACTTTGATTATGTCATCGATATGAATCAAATGACCGGTGGCATCCGAGATATCCCCCGGGGAGAGGAGGATGCACCATGCTGAAATTTGCACTGAAAAATCTGGCAATCAAGAAAGTTCAGGTCATCCTGATCATCCTGTCCATTGTTCTGTCCGCAGGTATTGGTGTATTATCCTTCAATGTAGCTACTCAGGTTGACGAAGGCATTACCAATAACGCAGGCTTCTACTCCCTGATCATTGGCCCTGCGGGTAGCAGTACCCAGTTGGCTATGAACACCATGTATTTCACCGACGAGCCCTTGGGAACATTGCCGTATTCCCTAGTTTCCGAGCTTCAACAGAATCAGCGTGTAAAAACCGTCATTCCTTTTGCTATGGCGGATAGCTATAACGGCTATAATGTTGTGGGAACGACTACGGATTACTTGGATAATAAATTTGTTTCAGAAGGTAAACTTTTTGAGAATACATCCACCCTTCAAGCCGTCATTGGCTCTAATGTAGCAAAATACTGTGAGCTTTCTGTGGGGGATGTGATTTACACCAGTCATTCTGCTTCGGAATCCGATCTGCACAGCCAAGGTCTTACAGTCGTGGGTATTTTGGAGGAAAGCCACTCTTCTTATGACAATGTAGTTTTTACGCAGTTACAGACCCTGTGGAAGCTCCATGAGCATGAGGAAGAGGAACATCACGAGGAGCATTCCCATAAAACCCTCTGTGCTGTTTTGGTGAATACTTCCAACCCCGGCTACGCTATGCAGCTTGCACAGGAATATGACGGAAAGGTCCTTGTGTCTGATGACGGTGACAGTCACACCTTACAAGCGATCGAGCCTATGTCTGTTGTTCGAGATGTGCTGAATGATGCAGATGATACCAAGTATATTGTCTTTGTTCTTTGTGCAGTTATTTTGCTCATGAACATTATGATCATTTCGATTATCACCCTGCTGAATATGTACCACAGTGCTAAGGAAATTGCTCTCATGCGTTTGATCGGTATCGGTATGCCAAAGATCACCCTTCTGTATATTATTCAGAACAGCTTGATCGGTGTTGTATCTACAGTTCTGGCTTTTGTAATGTCCAGAGGCTGTATGTTGCTTATTAATGACTATGTAGAGTCTATGGGTGTTGTGCTTGATCTGTCAAAGGTCTACGTGGCAGAATGGTTTATTCTTCTTGCTGTGTTTGTGATCAGTGTCCTTCCTACGGTAATTTGGACATACTTCATGGCGCGTAAGGATAGCATCCATCAGTGAGGTGATGATTATGAAAAAATGTATTCGTTCATTGTTTTTAATTCTGCTGACCCTCAGCTTGATGCTGTCTTTATGTGCTTGCACTTCAGAAGAAGATGCTTCTTCATCTTCATCCGGGATCACTAATCTCAGCTTCAAAGATGCCTCAGGCTATGATTATTTAAAATCTCTGGATGGGGAAACCGTTACCATAAACGGCTATATGGCAACCAGTTCTCCTGTAGACGGTTCGTTCTTGTTCCTGATGAATTTACCCTACCAGAGCTGCCCCTTCTGCGTTCCCAATACCTCTCAATTGTCCAATACTATGGAAGTATATCCCAAAGAAGGGGAATCCTTCACTTACACGAATCAGGCTATCAAAATTACCGGTACATTGGCTGTTGCGCCTTCCGAGTCCGAGCCCTTTACTGATTCCTACGGCTACGAATTCAGCTTTAAAATCGTAGATGCATCCTATTCCATCATTAAGGCTGAGGAGCTGTCCTCCGATCTGGCTCTTTGGCAAAAGATCGCTGAAAGCGATGTGATCAGCAATATCTATTCCATGTATGACTATGTGAACTTCGTTTGTTCTTGGAATACCTATTATGTCAATAGTTACACCGATGAAAACGGAGAACAAGTCAACGGCTATTACTTATATCCTTCTGATGCGGAATATTTCCTCTATACAGACGGAGCGCAGTGGAATTACGGCTATCAAGAGGGCTATTTTGACGGGATTATAGCCCAAATAGAGGCGGTAGATCCAACGGCTTTCCAAGATCTTACGGAGAATATTCGGAAAGCACAGGCTCTTGCAGAGAAGGCTTTGGCGGAATTAGCAAATCAAAACTACACATCGGAATATAAATATGTAGAAATGTTTGGTGCGGAGGATTATGTCTATACTCTGACAAACGGAGAAGCACTTACAACGGAGTTAAATGCTGTTTATAAGGAATTTTCCGATTGGATCGCAAGCTGGGAAATGTGATACTCTGATAAAATAAAAGGATCGACCGGGCTTTTACGCCTTGGTCGATCCGATTTTTATATTCATGAATGTCTCCATGACTGTCTGCTTTAGATTTCTATAGGCTGTCTGAGGCACCATAGCTTCCTCTAGGGGCATAAAGCTTGGGAGGGTAGGATAGTAGGCATCTATACCCTGTTCCTTGCACACAGCCACGTTATTGCCCAATATACCTGCATAGGCGATCACAGGCTTGCGGTATTCTTTTGCCAGCTTTGCCAAATATCCCGGCCCTTTTCCCATAATACTTTGCTCATCCAGACAGCCTTCCCCTGTGATTACAATATCATATAGAGGCAGAAGCGCCTCCATTCGTAACAGCTTTAGCACCAGCTCAGCGCCGGGGGAAAGTTGGGCATTCAAAAAGGAAGAGAATGCAAAACCTAAGCCACCTGCTGCGCCTGCACCGGGATACCAGGGATCCGCATGTGGGAAAACTTCACGAACCATGTCCGAATAATATGCCATCCACCGATCCATATGTTCTGCAGTTAGGATAGAGGCTCCTTTTTGGGGCGCAAAGATCATGCTGCAACCTGTTGGCCCGAAAAGAGGATTTTTCACATCACAGGCAATTTGGAATGTGCATTCAGAAAGTTCCGGCATGGCTTGGGATGTATGGATCATATGCAGATCTTTTAGACCGAAGGCACCGAAGGGGGAGGGGGATCCCCCAATGTCAGTAAATACAAACCCCAGAGCTTGAAGCATTCCCATACCACCGTCGTTGGTGGCACTACCTCCGATGCCAATGAGGAATTTCCGACAGCCTCTGTTTATAGCATCTCGGATCATTTCTCCAAGACCGAAAGTTGTTGTATATAAGGGATTACGTTTCTCCAAAGGAACAAGGGGAAGTCCTGCGGCACTTGCCATTTCCATGACTGCTGTGCCGTCCGGAAGTATGCCGTATGTACTATTTACAGGTTGTCCCAGAGGGCCTGTGACTTGGAGCGTGATTTCTTGTCCTTTCAAACCGTAGGTCAGAGCCTCCACCGTGCCCTCTCCGCCGTCGGCCAGAGGAAGAATCAGGGTTTCGGCCTTTGGATCACAAGCCTTTATCCCTTCGGCAACGGCCTGTCCGGCTTCCAAGGAAGTCAAACTTCCTTTGAATGAATCTAGTGCAACTAATACTTTCATTTTCTCACCTTTTGAGCGTTTTCTGTATTATATCATAAGAACATCCTTGTGACAAGTGCAAAATATAGATATTCTTCTATCGATGTGATCTATTAGATGGAAATTTGCAACTTTTGGTATATTTCTGTATTTCCTTGTTGTATTTAGCGGAATATCATGCTATAATCAAGCAGGAAACCAAACATTATATATTGATATATTCAAGAAAGGCTATATGTTATGAGATTTACTGATGCAATTACATTATTAGGCGGATTAGCCTTCTTCCTCTTTGGTATGAGTCTCCTTGGGGAAGGGCTGAAGCGAGTGGCAGGCAGTAAGCTGGAGGTCATTCTTGCCAAGCTTACCTCAACTACTTTCAGAGGCGTTTTGTTAGGCACTTTCGTGACTGCTGTGATCCAGTCGTCCTCTGCAACCACAGTTATGGTGGTTGGCTTCGTAAACTCAGGTATTATGAAGCTGGCCAATGCTATCGGCATTATTATGGGTGCAAATATCGGTACTACGGCTACAGGCTGGATCTTGGTACTCGCAGGTGTTGAGGGAGGCGGTGGCTTCTCCTCCGCTACCATGTTTGCACTGGTGGCATTTATCGGTATTGTCCTTTATTTCTTCTGTAAGAGTCAGAAAAAGCAGAACATTGGTATGATCATGCTGGCCTTTGCTGTCCTTATGAGCGGTATGCAAACCATGAGCGGTGCTATGGCGCCCTTGAAGACCAGTCCTGTGTTCCTTGACTTCATCTCTGCGGTTTCCAATCCCTTTGTTGCAATGCTTGTAGGTGTCATCGTCACTGCTATCATCCAGAGCTGTTCTGCCTCCATCGGCATCCTGCAGGCCTTGTCCGTGACCGGTGTCATAGGCTACGAGGTTGCTCTCCCTATGGTAATAGGTATGTGTATCGGTGCGTGTGCTCCCGTACTTCTGTCTGCCATCGGCGCAAATGTGAACGGCAAGCGTACCTCCATGGTTTATCTGATCTTCAACCTCAGCGGTGCGCTGATCCTTATGGTCCCGTTCTATATCCTCCATAGTGTGATTGGGTTTGGCTTCATGGAAACAACTGCTACCAGCATGGGTATCGCTATTTTGAACACGGTGTTTAAGATTTCAGCGACCCTGCTTCTCATGCCTTTTGCCGGCTTGCTCCGCAAGATCGTAATTATGCTGATCCCCGATCAGAAGGATGCGGAAGAAGATACTCTGGAAGATACCATTTTGGACTCCCGTCTTCTGGCATATCCGCCTCTTGCACTGGAACAGGCCAGCCGAGCCATCGGTATGATGGCTACCGCTACGCAAAAGAATTTGGTGGGAGCCATTGACCTTCTGACGGCGTATGATCAAGCTGTATTTGATAAGATCCAGAACAGAGAGAACAAAGTCGATACCTTTGAAGATAAGCTGGGGGACTATCTGGTACAACTGAATGCAAAGCCCCTCAGTGAGGGAGAGACTCGCACCTCTGCCAAATATTTCACTTATTTGGGTAATCTGGAACGCATCTCCGATCATGCTGTGAATATTGCAGAGCTTGCACAGGAACTTTACGAAAAGAAAATAACCTTCTCCGAAATGGCGCTTAAGGAACTTCGCATCTGCTTGGATGCAGCCTTGGAAATTGCACAGATAACTCTGGATGCCATTGCCTCCGACGACAACAAGCTGGTACAGAAGGTTACCGCTTTGGAAGATGTTATGGATGTGCTGACCAAGGAATTGAAGAGCGGACATATTCGCCGTGTACAGTCCGGACAATGTACCTTGGAACTTGGATTTGTTTATAACGACATTGCTAACAATTTGGAACGAGTCTCCGACCATTGTGCCAATATTGCTATTGCCATTTCCGAAGCCAAAGAGCCTGCCATCAATGCTCATGATTATCTCCGTACTCTGAATCGGAAGGATCATGAGATGTATCAGGCACAGCTTCGCTTCTACTTTGAAAAGTATCATCAAAAGACAGAAACTGTATAAAGGATATGTTGAGCGAGAATACATGACATCTGCATTCTCGCTCTTTTATCAAAATCCTCTTTCTGCCAAATCTGTGACGATTTTGCGGTAGAGATCCAAAATATCCGTAAGACCTTCGCCCTTTTCTTTTTGAAAGGCGGATCTTCTTAAATCAATCTCGTCCAAATGAGAGATCCCACGGGAATCGATGCCCTTGATGCATCCACGGTAGTTGCCCCACTTCACTGCATCGGGAGTTAATAGACCATCGTTTTCTCCTTCAATTTTATCCACCACCAGATAGGGAAGCCAAAGAAGAATATCATCACTGGCCTTTTCCATGACAAAGGCATAGCTTTGGCAATATGTGCCCTCGTAGTCCTTGACAGCTTCGTTGAATTGATTGGAATTCTCAGTAGTGAAAGAATGAATGACGGTATATGTCTGGGGATTTTGATCTCCCAGCAGTTTGTAGAAGCAATCGGCAAAGAAACAGCCGGTTTTTAAGATCCATTTCGGTAGCTTCAGTAGCTTATCCAAGGTTTTTGAGCCGTTGTGGGGTGTGGCAAGAGTTGTCAGCGAAGCGACCAGTTCTCCACAGCCTAAGACGGAAACTGCGTATCGACTATCCAGTCCGCCTTTTGAGTGCGCGATAATGTTCAGCTTTTCTGCACCGGTTTCTTTGATGATGGATCGAATTCTTTGGGCGATCATTTTGCCGTTACTTTCTACATCTCCGTTTCCGTCTTGGTTACCAAAGTAAACCTTGCATCCCATTTCTTCCAAGGCTTTTGGAATGCGTCCCCAGTAGCTGAAGGCTTTGTCATCTCTGTAGCCCATACCATGGACCAAAAGTAGGGGATATTTCAGCTTCGGTTGAAGCAAGTGGCGGATATTGTCGAGATACTGCTTCCGATCTATCAAACCGATTTCTGCCTCGTCCCACAGGCAGGCTAGTTTGTACATATCAAACCAGGGAGAATCCTCCCAGCGCTCTGTAGCAATACAAAGGCGTAGCATCAAATCTGCAAATACTCCCAATTCCATATCATTTTCTATGAATTTTTTATGTAAAAACCGGCATATAAGGTCATACACTTCCGTGTCATAATCGATCTTTGTCGGATCATTACGGATCAGATATTCATTGATCACGGTCAGGAGATCCTTATGCTCCATTTCTGCGGTTGAAAGAGCCAGAACGATTTCGGAAATGGGATCTTGTTCTTCCAAAGCCTGATCTATATATGCTTTCAATTCCTCATCGTAGCCGGATAACAGCAATAAGCGGAAGTAGGCAGCATATTCCAATGTCATAGAGATCACCTCCTTTTATAGTATCATACTACAGAATTCTAAAAATCGCAAGTTTCCATTGGGAATACTTCTTGAAATTAGCACATAATATCTCTTGACAAAGCTCGAAAATCTTGTCATAATAAAGAAAAACATAAAGGAGGATTTTACTATGGGTTTTTTACAAGGAAAAACCGCAATCATTACCGGCGGTGGAAGAGCCAGGCCTTTGTCTGACGGCAGTGCAGGCTCTATCGGCTACGGCATCGCTACAGCATATGCAAAAGAAGGAGCAAATCTGGTCCTCACAGGCAGAAATCTTCAAAAGCTCACTGAAGCCAAGGAAGAACTGGAATCCCTCTACGGCATCAAAGTTCTTGCGGTACAGGCAGATATTAACGCCGGTGCCGATAACGCATGCGTTGCAAAAGAGGTCGTTGCAAAGGCCGTGGAAGAATTCGGTCGTATCGATGTGCTTATCAACAATGCACAGGCCTCCGCTTCCGGTGTGACCTTGGCTGACCATACCACCGAGCAGTTTGATTTGGCTGTGTACTCCGGTCTGTATGCCGCCTTCTATTATATGCAGGCTTGCTATCCTCATCTGAAGGAAACCAAGGGTACTGTCATTAACTTTGCATCAGGTGCAGGTCTCTTCGGCAACTACGGTCAGTGCGCCTATGCCGCCGCCAAGGAAGG
>JAZMZW010000176.1:0-9148 GCA_045586205.1 Faecousia sp.
ACTGAAATTTGCAGGGTGACTTACATGTGCTTTGCCCATAAATTTCAATCCGTGGCGTAGCCACACATCAATTATTCATCAGCGTAGCGACTTCAATATTCATGATTCATTCGCTCCAACAGAGCGATAAACTGAAATTGGGATTTCAAATCCATCACCGTGGGTAATACATTCATAAGCGTAGCGTCATCATATGTCGAAGGTATTTTTCAAGTGAGGGGGATTGCTTTTTTTCGGTTTTATGATAAAATGATTCTGTATAACTTTAGAAAGAAGGACTGTATCATGTTTGAAGTATGTTTTCGATTTGAAAACGGGGACAGCCCTGTTGTAGTGACTTGGATCGACGGGGAGCATCTGTTGGAAACTGCCCGTCGTGCCAATGTGGCAATCGATGCTCCCTGCTCCGGCAACGGCTCCTGCGGTAAATGCCGTGTGAAGCTCCTGAAGGGTGAAGTAGAGGGTCTGCAAACCCAGCACATTTCCGACGAGGAATTTGCCGAAGGCTGGCGTCTGTCCTGTTGCTGTAAGCCCCTGAGTGATGTGGAGCTTTTGGTTCCCGATATTGCCTCTGCCTACCGCAGTCGCATGAAGACCGCCGACCTATCAAGCGGTAAGGAAGTCGCTATTTTTGAAACACTTCTGGAAGGTGTACAGGAAGCCGGTGTTTCCTTAGCCAACGGCTTCAAGGCAGTGGATCTTGTGCTGGAAGAGCCTACCCTGGAAGACACCATGCCCGACAACGAGCGCTTAGAAAAGGCACTTGCCGAGGCTCTGGGCTGTGAGATCAATCTGCCCTTTGCCGCCCTCCGGGATCTGCCCACTGCCCTGCGGAGCAACGGCTATCGCATCCGTGCCTGGGGCGAAATGACCCAAGCGGGCTTCACGGTCTACACCTACGCTCCCTACGAAGATCCCGCTCCCCTGTGTGCCATCGGCATGGATATCGGCACCACCACAGTTTCCGCCGTGCTCTTCGATCTGTCAACGGGCAAGCTTTTGGCAAAGGCCTCCGGCGGTAACGGACAGATCCGCTACGGCGCAGATGTCATTAACCGTATCATTGAGCAAAGCAAGGTCGGCGGTAAGGAAAAGCTCCAAAAGGCTATTGTGGAAGAAACCATCCTTCCCCTGTTCCAAACTCTCAGCAAGGAAGCAGGGGTAGCTCCGGAGCGGATCGTTCGCCTTGCCATCGGTGCAAACACCACCATGAATCATCTGCTCTTAGGGGTGGAATCCGATCCCATCCGTACAGAGCCTTATATTCCCGCCTTCTTCCACTACTACGGCCTCCGCGCCGGGGATCTGGGTCTGCCCATCCATCCCTATGCAAGTGTGCGCATTGCTCCCAACATCGGCTCCTATGTAGGCGGCGACATTACCGCAGGTACCTTCGCAGGTCTCATTTGGAACAAAGAAGAGCTGTCCCTGTTCATCGACCTTGGCACCAACGGCGAGATCGTCTTCGGCAATGCGGATTTCCTGGTTTCCTGTGCCTGTTCCGCAGGTCCCGCTTTTGAGGGTGGCGACATTTCCTGCGGTATGCGTGCTACAGACGGCGCAATCGAATCCTGCACCATTGATAAAGAAACCATGGAGCCCACCTTCGGCATCATCGGCGGTGGCAAGCCCGTTGGCCTGTGCGGTAGCGGTATCATTGACCTGATCGCAGAGCTGTTCCGCTGTGGCATCGTCAATGCCAAGGGCGCCTTCGTCCGCGAGGGCAATCGCGTCAAGCGTGATAAGTACGGGGTCGGTCGCTATATTCTTGCCCACCCCGCAGAATCCGCCACCGGCAGAGAGGTCGCTTTGAACGAGGTGGATATTGACAATTTCATCCGTGCCAAGGGCGCTATTTATTCCGCCATCGACACCCTGCTGTCTGCTATGGATATGGACGATTCCGTTCTGGAAGGCATCTATGTAGCCGGCGGTATCGGCAGTGGCATCAACATGACCAACGCCGTACGGATCGGTATGTTCCCCAATGTGCCTCTGGAGCTGTTCCACTACATCGGCAATTCCTCCCTTGCAGGGGCTTACGCCATGGCCCTGTCCGACGAAGCCAATGCCAAAACCGATGAAGTGGCCCGCAACATGACCTACATGGAGCTGTCCACCCACCCCGGGTACATGGACTCCTTCGTCGCCGCCTGCTTCCTCCCCCACACCGACGCAAGCCGCTTCGCCATGGACTGATCGTGTGAAGCACATATCGCTTTTGCATCGCACCTATTGCAAACCCTCCGCACCGATCGTAGGGCAAGCTGCCCTCAGCTTGCCGGTGCAGGAAGTTTTATCAAAAACAAGACTTACATCTAATCATAAAGAGTGACTCCATAGCCCTGTATAGCTACCCACTTATTTCCTGTCGTAAGCCTTGCAAGGCTGCCGCTTCGCGGACGGCAAGCTGGGGGCAGCTTGCCCTACGGGCAGTTTGTTCGTCTTATTTCGTTTTTCAGAAAATCGGACTTTCATATTATGTAAACCGAATTGTGTAATCGGGAGATACTATCCTATGGATAATAAGACATATCCCCAGCGCAAACAAATCCGCTTGCCTGAGTTTGACTATTCCTCTCAGGGCGCATACTATCTAACCGTTTGTGTCAATGACAGACGCCCTGTTTTGTCCCAAATCTATCAATCTCCCACAGGAGAAGCAATGGTGCGACTCTCCTCACGGGGTCATTCCGTAGAACAAGCGATCCTGAAGATCCCGAAGGTTTATCCCGATGTCACTCTGTTCTCCTACATCATTATGCCGGATCATATTCATTTGGTGCTTGGGATAGGCTGTGACGATTCCACACAAAAAACGCTCACCCGGAGATCCTCTACCAATATTTCCACTATTATCAAAAGTCTAAAGCGTGTTACTAACCGGGAGATCGGTGAGGATCTGTGGCAACCTCGATACCATGACCATGTGATCCGTTCCGAACAAGATCTGATCACCAAAATCCAATATGTAGAAACCAATCCATTACGCTATCTTTTAAGATCGGAGTGAAAATCATGCAAGTTGAAAATCATAAGGAAGAAGTTCCTTTTGCTCATTATTGCGGGCTTTTTGAGGCAGGGGATGCCGGGGAGATGGCACTGCGGACGGGGGCTGACTTTGACGGTCAAGCCTTTGCCGTGACCCTGCTGGGAACCCGCTATACCATCACCCATCCCAAGTGCTCCATTACGCCGGAAGCGGCTCTACCCACCCAGACCTTCCTCCTGCGGTATTTGCTGGAGGGAAAGAAGTGCCCTGCTTCTTCGGAGTTCAAGACCTTCCGTGAAATGCCTTGGGGAGAGCTGTACATTCAGCCCTTCACAGGCAGAGTGCTGACCCGTGCCGCCTTTACCTTCGGCACTCGCATTGCCGGCTTCCGCAAAGCCGCGGAGGCTCTGGGGGCTCTGCCTCTGAGCCACGGGGATGCAGGCTATGAATTCACCTTCCTGGACAACTTCCGCCTGCGGATGCTGGTATGGGAAGGAGACGAGGAATTCCCTCCCAATGCACAGCTTCTGTACACCGAAAACTTCGTCGAGGGCTTCTCTGCGGAGGATCGAGTGGTTGCGGGAGACATTCTCATCGGCACTTTGAAAAGTAAAATGTAATCCTTAGACAAAACCTATAGTTTCAAACTATAGATAACTTTTTGAAAGAAGATTGATTTTTTTCGTATATATGATAAAATGATGGAGCAAGTAAGGATTGCAATTGACAAATCTTTAACACAGTGCTATAATAAATCATGACTTAAATATATTAAGGAGGATACCCCATGGCAATCGAATTCGTAAACGGCAAGTACACTGATCCCGAAACCGGTCGCGTGACCCTCGACCCCACTGTCTACAAGGATTGGCAGATCGCAGAAGAAGCAGAGAAGACTCTGCCTCCCTTTGAAGAGTTCCGCCAGAAGCTGGGCCTGCTCCCCGAGGAAATCATCCCCTACGGCAAGACCCCCAAGCTCGACTTTATCAAGATCATGAACCGTCTGAAGGATAAGCCCGACGGCAAGTTCATTGAAGTTACCGCTATCACCCCCACCCCCCTGGGCGAAGGCAAGTCCACCACCTCTCTGGGTCTGATCCAGGGTCTTGGCAAGCTGGGCAAGAACGTCGGCGGCTGCCTGCGTCAGCCCTCCGGTGGCCCCACCATGAACGTTAAGGGTACCGCAGCAGGCGGCGGCAACGCACTGCTCATGCCCATGACTGAGTTCTCCCTCGGCCTTACCGGCGACATCAACGACATCATGAACGCTCACAACCTGGCTATGGTCGCTCTGAACGCCCGTATGCAGCACGAGCGTAACTACAACGACGAGCAGCTGGCAAAGCGTGGCCTGCGCCGTCTGGACATCGACCCCAAGCGCATCGAGATGGGCTGGGTTCTGGACTTCTGTGCACAGGGCCTGCGTAACATCGTCATGGGCATCGGCGGCGACAAGGATGGTTTCCTCATGGAGTCCAAGTTCGGTATCGCTGTCGGTTCCGAGCTCATGGCTATCCTCTCCGTCGCTCGCGATCTGAAGGATCTGCGTGAGCGTATCGGCAAGATCGTTGTTGCTTACAGCCGCAGCGGTGAGCCCGTTACCACCGAGGATCTGGAAGTTGCCGGCGCAATGACCGCTTGGATGCGTAACACCATCAACCCCACTGTTTGCTACTCTGTTGAGCATCAGCCCGTTCTGATCCATGCAGGTCCCTTTGCAAACATCGCTATCGGCCAGTCCTCCGTTATCGGCGACCGTCTGGCACTGAAGCTCTTCGACTACCATGTCACCGAGTCTGGCTTCGCAGCCGACATCGGCTTCGAGAAGTTCTGGAATGTTAAGTCCCGCCTCTCCGGCCTGACTCCCAATGTTTCCGTTCTGGTTGCTACCATCCGTGCTCTGAAGATGCACGGCGGCGGCCCCGCTGTTGTTCCCGGTCGTCCCCTGCCCAAGGAGTACACCGAGGAGAACCTGGAGCTCCTGGAGAAGGGCTGCGACAACCTCTTCCACCATGTTGCTACCATCCTGAAGTCCGGCATCGTTCCCGTAGTCTGCATTAACCAGTTCTACACCGATACCGAGGCTGAAATCGCCCTGATCCGTAAGCTGTGTGCAGAGCGCGGTGTCCGTTGCGCCCTGTCCAACCACTGGAGATACGGCGGCGAAGGCGCTATCGAGCTGGCTGAGGCTGTTGTTGACGCCTGCCAGGAGAAGAACGAGATCAAGTTCCTCTATGACCTGGAGCTGCCCCTCCGCGAGCGTGTTGAGCGTATCGCTAAGGAAGTTTACGGCGCTGACGGCGTTGACTGGGCTCCTCTGGCTCTGGAGAAGGCAAAGCGCTTCGAGACCGATCCCAAGTACGCCGATTACTGCACCATGATGGTTAAGACCCACCTGTCCCTCAGCCATGAGCCCTCCTGGAAGGGTGTTCCCACCGGCTGGGGACTGCCCATCCGTGACATCCTGGAGTACGGCGGCGCTAAGGTGCTGTGCCCCATGGCAGGTACCATCTCCATGATGCCCGGCACCGGCTCCGATCCCGCATATCGCCGTATCGATGTTGACACCGAGACCGGCAAGGTAAGCGGCCTGTTCTAATCGTCACATATTCCCACGGCAGAGCTTCGGCACGCCCCTCTGTCGTACCACACGAAACCACCAAAGCTTCGGCGGCACCCCCGCCGAAGCTTTTTCAAAATCCTCCATCACACACCACACCTGTAGGGTCGATATGACTCAGGTGCTTATTATATATACAGTATAAATTGGGAGGCAGATAGTATGGCTAAAGAAAAACGCTTTGTGCGGATCCATTCGGAAGGAGTCCTTGCAGGAGTAAACGAGATCTGGGTGGATACCCAGACCGGTGTCAATTACCTCTTCCATGCATCCGGCTATGCCGGTGGCTTGACTGTCCTGTTGGATCGGGAGGGAAAGCCCGTCATCAGCCCCCTTCCCATTGAGAAAAAAGATTAAAGGAGATACAATCATGGATATGACCACAAAATCCTGCCGTGAATTTGTCACGGTTTTAGCTTCCAACGAACCCGCTCCCGGTGGCGGCGGCGCTGCTGCTCTGGTTGGCGCTCTGGGTACTGCTCTGGGCAACATGGTCGGCTCCCTCACCGTGGGCAAGAAGAAGTATGCCGATGTAGAGGCTGAGATCATTGCTCTGAAGGAAAAGTGCGACGCTTTGCAGACCGAGCTTCTGGATCAAGTCCCCGCTGACGCAGAGGGCTTCATTCCTCTGGCAAAGGCCTACGGCATCCCCAAGGACGATCCCAACCGTGACACCGTCATGGAAGAAGCCACCATCATCGCTTGCAAGGTTCCCGTACATATTATGAAGCTGTGCTGTGAGGCTCTGGATGCCATCGCTATTTTCGCCGCAAAGGGCAGCCGTCTGGCTGTTTCCGACGCAGGCTGTGGCGCTGTCATTGTCAAGTCCGCACTGCAGGCCGCATCCCTCAATGTTTTCATCAACACCAAGACCCTGAAGAACCGTGAAGTCGCTGAAGAGCTGAACGCAAAGTGCCTGGGCATGCTGGACAAGTACGGCAAGCTGGCAGACGAGATCTTCGAGACCGTCAAGGCCGGTTTCTTCGCTTAATAATAGGAGGATATAAACATGGCTAAGAGATTACTTGGCAAAGAAGTTAACGAGGCTCTGGTAGCCGATCTGCAGGCTCGCTCCGCCGCTCTGAAGGAGAAGGGCATCATTGCAACTCTGGGCATCATCCGTCTGGGTGAGAACCCCTCTGACCTGAGCTACGAAAAGGGCGCTACCAAGCGTGCCGAAGAAGTAGGCGTTGCTGTTAAGAATTACATCCTGCCCGAGACTGCAAGCAAGGAAGAGGTTCTGGCTGTCATCGACGAGGTCAATGCAGACGCTTCCATCCACGGCGTCCTCATGTTCCGTCCCCTGCCCAAGCATCTGAAGGGCGCACAGGACGAGATCTGCAACCGTCTTGACCCCAAGAAGGACGTTGACTCCATGACTCACATGTCCAACGCCGGCGTTTTCGAGGGTCAGGATCTGGGCTTCGCCCCCTGCACTCCCGCCGCTTGCATGGAAATTCTGGATCACTACAACATTGACTGCACCGGCAAGAAGGCTGTTGTCATCGGCCGTAGTCTGGTTGTCGGCAAGCCCGCCGCTATGATGCTCATGGGCAAGAATGCCACTGTTACCGTTTGCCACACCCGTACCGTTGACACCGCCGCTATCTGCCGTGAGGCTGATATCATCGTGTCCGCCGCAGGTGTTCTGGGCTCTCTGACCAAGGACTTCGTCCGTCCCGGTCAGGTGGTCATCGACGTTTCCATGAACTGGAACCCCGAAAAGATCACCACCAAGGGCAAGGGCGGTATGAGCGGTGACGCTATCTTCGAGGAAGTAGAACCCATCGTCGAGGCCATCACTCCCGTTCCCGGTGGCGTCGGTGCCGTTACCACCTCCGTGCTCATGAAGCACGTCATCCAGTCCGCAGAGCGCGGCTGATTTCTCGGCAACTGTGGAAACACGATTCCGAGGCTCCTCTCGGAGTCGTGTTTCTTGCTATCTTTCTTAGATCAATATCATCAAGGAGATGTTTTACATGAAGAGACTTGCCCAAAGCTCTAAGCATGATTTTATCCGAATGTTCTTCGGATTCATTACCCTTGCCATGTTCGTGGCTGCCCTGTGCATGCCCGACCGCAAGGATATGTTCACAGGCTTCCAAGCCCTGCTCACAAGCACCTGCAAGGCGGCAACCAACGCCTTCGCCATCGGCGGCTATGCCGGCACCTTCTTCAGCGGTGCCTTGGTCTGTCTGGTTTGTACCGCACTGTTCTGCCTCCCCGGAGCCTCTGCATCTGCCCCCTCTGTGCTGGGCTTCCTGCTGACTATGGGCTTCACCCTCTGGGGTGTGACCGTGCTCAACATGGTTTTTGGCATTCTGGGCGTTCTGCTGTACTGCTTGGTTAAGAAGCAGGCTCCCGGCAAGCAGGCCAATGCCATGCTTTTCAGCACTGCTCTGTCTCCTCTGTATGCAGATATGCTCCTGCGTTACCCTGCAGATACCATTCAGGGCTTCAGCTGGATGGGTCTGGCTCTGGCAGTGATCGTCGGTGTGGTAGTGGGCTTCCTTGTCCCCGCCAGCCTGTCCCACTCCCCCAAGACCCACAAGGGCTACAGTCTCTACTCTGCGGCTATGACCTTGGGCATGATCTCCTTCTTCCTCTGTGCCATCCTGTATAAGGTCCCCGGCATCACCCCTCCCACAGACAGTTTCAGCAATGATGTGGTCTCTCCCGCAATCTATAACAGTTTCTCTATTGCTGTTTTTGCCATCTGCGTCATCGTTGCTCTGCTCATGGGTACGACTCCCAAGGACTATTGCAAGCTCCTGAAGCACTCCGGTCACGGAGTGGATTTCATCGATGCCTTCGGCAACGGTGCTTTCCTCATGAACGTAGGTCTGTACGGCCTGTTCATCGTGGCTTACTACAACCTCATCGGTCTTGCCGGTGATGTGAAGTACAATGCCGTGGCTCTGGGTTGCGTGTTCTGCATGCTGGCAGGTTGCTGTTCCGGCTCCCATCCCCGTAACATATGGCCCTGCATGCTGGGTTATGCCATTGCTTCCTTCGGTATGAAGGCGATCATCGGTGCAGACTATGCCCTGACCATCAACTCCCAGACCATCGTCATCGGTCTGTGCTTCTGCTCCGCCCTGTCTCCCATTGCGGGTAGCTACGGCTGGTTCTGGGGTGCTATCGCATCCATTCTCCACTACTTCCTTGTCAGCACCGTCCCCGCCCTCCACGGCGGCTTCCTGCTGTACAACGGCGGCTTCACCGCATGTCTGGTGTGCGTAGTATTTATCCCCGTTCTGGAACACTTCTGCAAGACCAAAGCAGAAAAGGCAGAGAAAGCAAATTGACAATTGATAATTATTCAACAAAAGCAGCTTCCGACCCCCAAAATCGGAAGCTGCCTTTTTGTATTTGCGAACTTGCCTCGCATGCCAATTCCGATTTATCGTGCTTTCAGCACGATAATGAATTGCCCTGCCGGGCATGAATTGGCTATGCCATGATTTGCCTTACGGCATGATTTGTGCCTTACGGCACATTGTTTTTTGGCAATTCAAATCATGGAGCGTAGCGAG
>JAZMZW010000177.1:0-8386 GCA_045586205.1 Faecousia sp.
GATTTCTCGCTACGCTCCATGATTTGAATTGCCAAAAAACAATGTGCCGTAAGGCACAAATCATGCCGTAAGGCAAATCATGGCATAGCCAATTCATGCCCGGCAGGGCAATTCATTATCGTGCTGAAAGCACGATAAACTTAAATTTACGGTTGGATATCCTATTCCGATTTCGTTCCGTTACAAAGTTCTTGGAATATATGCAAGTGGGCTCTGTACTTTTTTCATTTTATATAGTATAATGGATAATGGTGGAATGTTTGGTTCCATTTACCACACAGAAAAATCGGAGGTCATTATGACTCAACTACTATTGAAATTGTTTGTAAAGGATCACAAAAACACCGCAGATCCAAAGGTGCGTTCCGCTTACGGAAAGCTGGCGGGGCTGGTGGGGATCTTGTGTAATCTCCTGCTTTTTGCAGGGAAGCTTTTGGTTGGCATTCTCTCCGGGGCAGTGTCCGTCACCGCAGATGCCATGAACAACCTGACGGATGCATCCTCCTCCGTGGTGACTTTGCTGGGCTTCAAGCTGGCAGAGCGCCCCGCAGACGAGGAGCACCCCTACGGTCATGCCCGTATTGAATATCTGTCTGCACTGGCTGTTGCCGCCATGATCCTGATCATCGGTGTGGAACTGGCGAAAAGCGCATGGGAAAAGATCCTCCATCCTGCGGAAGTCAGCCTTTCCCTAGTCAGTGTGGTGATCTTGGTAAGCTCTGTGGTTGTCAAGCTGTGGATGAGCCTGTTCTGCAAAAAGCTGGGGACAGCCATCCATTCCAAGGCTCTGGAAGCCACCTCTGCAGACAGCCGTAACGATGTGATCTCCACGCTGGCTGTTCTGTGCAGTCTCCTTCTGGGTCACTTCCTCCACTGGAAGATCGACGGCTACATGGGCATGGCTGTTGCCCTGTTTATCATCTGGTCCGGTTGCTGTCTTGCCAAGGAAACCATCAGCCCCCTACTGGGCGAGTCCGCCGATGAGGAACTGGTAGCCTCCATCCGTGAGTTGGTTCTTTCTCACAGGGGTGTGTTGGGCATTCATGATCTGATGGTACATGATTACGGCCCCGGTCAGTGCTTTGCCAGTGTCCATGCGGAAATGGATGCACAGGCAGATCCCATTGTCTGTCATGACACTCTGGACGAGATCGAACGGCACGCCTTGGAGGAGCTTCGAGTCCATCTGGTAGTACACTATGACCCCATCGTCACTAACGATGCGGAATTAAACCGCATGAAAAAATTGGTAGAGCAGGAGATCGCACAGATTGAGCCTGCTCTGACGCTCCACGATTTCCGCATGGTCAGAGGTGTGACCCACACCAATTTGATCTTTGATCTGGTAGTCCCCTTCTCCATGAAGGGTCGGGAAAGCGAGTTCAAAAAGCAGATCGATGAAAAAGTACAGTTTGAAAACAAAAAATATTACACTGTCATCACCTTTGAGTCTCCTTTCTCCTCTATTCCTCATTAATTTTTTCTGAATTTTTTCTCAGAAATGCAGATTTCTCTTTTTTTGAGGAGAAATTTATGATATAATAACAAATACGATAAAAAAATACTATTCTCACGAAAGGTCAGGAAAACCATGGGACTGATCACCAAATTATTTGGAACACGCTCCGAGCGTGAAGTTAAAAAGCTCCTGCCTCTGGTAGAGCGTATCGATGCACTGGGTGCAGAAATGTCTGCCCTGTCCGACGAGGCTCTGCGGGCAAAAACAGAAGAATTTAAAAAGCGCTATGCCAATGGGGAAAGTCTGGATCAACTGCTTCCCGAGGCCTTTGCAGTCTGCCGTGAGGCCGCAGACCGTGTTCTGGGTATGCGCCCCTATCGGGTACAGCTGATCGGCGGTATCGTCCTCCACCAGGGAAGAATCGCAGAAATGAAGACCGGTGAAGGTAAGACTCTGGTAGCGATCCTCCCCGCTTACCTGAATGCGCTGACCGGTTTGGGTGTCCACATCGTCACCGTCAATGACTATCTGGCAAAGCGTGACTCCGAGTGGATGGGCAAGGTCTATCGCTTCTTGGGTCTGAAGGTAGGTCTGATCATCCACGATCTCACTCCCGCACAGCGCCGTGAGGCTTATTTGGCAGACATTACCTACTGCACCAACAACGAGCTGGGTTTCGACTATCTCCGTGACAACATGGCACTGTACAAGCACGACATGGTACAGAGAGGTCACTCCTTTGCCATCGTGGACGAGGTGGACTCCATCCTTATTGACGAGGCCCGCACTCCCCTGATCATATCCGGTCAGGGCGAAGAGTCTACCAAGCTGTACGAAATGGCAGATATGTTCGTCTCCGGCCTGCGGAAGCGTGTCTTTGCCACCACCGACGAAAAAGAAGAGCAGGACGATCTGGACTGCGACTATTATATCGACGAAAAATCCCGTTCCGCCAACCTGACCGCAGAGGGCATTGCCAAGGCAGAGCGCTATTTTGCCGTGGAAAATCTGGGTGATATCGAAAACACCACCCTCATGCACCACATCAATCAGGCCATGAAGGCTCGTGGCATCATGAAGCGGGATATTGACTATGTGGTCAAGGACGGACAGGTCATTATTGTTGATGAATTCACCGGCCGTCTTATGTACGGACGCCGTTATAACGAGGGTCTCCATCAGGCCATCGAGGCAAAGGAAAATGTCCGTGTTGCCAACGAAAGCCGCACCCTTGCCACCATCACCTTCCAGAATTTCTTCCGTCTGTACAACAAGCTTTCCGGCATGACCGGCACTGCCCTAACGGAGCAGGAGGAATTCAATGCCATTTATAAGCTGGATATCGTAGAGATCCCCACCAACAAGCCCATTGCCCGTATTGACCACAACGACAGTGTCTACACCACCGAGGTGGGCAAGTTCCGTGCGGTAATCAGTCAGATCAAGGATTGCCATGAAAAGGGTCAGCCTGTTCTGGTGGGTACAGTTTCCATTGAGAAGTCCGAGCTTCTTTCCAAGCTTCTGAAGCGTGAGGGCGTCAAGCACACTGTTCTGAACGCCAAGCACCATGAGAAGGAAGCGGAGATCGTTGCACAGGCAGGTAAATTCGGTGCGGTTACCATTTCCACCAACATGGCAGGTCGTGGTACGGACATCGTGCTGGGCGGTAATGCAGAGTTCATGGCTCTGTCCGACCTGCGGAAAAAGGGGCTGCCCGATGAGCTCATCGCCGAGGCAAACTCCTTTGCGGAAACCTCCGATCCCGAGATTCTTGCCGTCCGTGAGGAATTCAAAGCAAACCTTGCCATGCATAAGGCTGAAACCGATGCTGAGGCGGAAAAGGTCCGTGCCATCGGTGGTCTGTTCATCATCGGCACGGAGCGTCATGAGTCCCGTCGTATCGACAATCAGCTCCGCGGTCGTTCCGGCCGTCAGGGCGACCCCGGCGAGACCCACTTCTTCCTGTCTCTGGAAGACGATGTTATGCGTCTGTTCGGCTCTGAGCGTGTCATGGGCATGATGAATGCCATGGGTATTGATGAGGACACCCCCATTGATGCCAAGATGCTCAGTGGCGCCATCGAAAATGCACAGAAGACTGTGGAAAGCCGTAACTTCCAGTCCCGTAAGAGCGTTCTGGAATACGACGATGTTATGAATACCCAGAGAACCGTCATTTACGAACAGCGCCAGAAGGTACTGGACGGCGAAGATCTCAGTTCTACCATCGACACCATGCTCCACCATGTGATCGACAGCGAGGTGGACGATATCTACAGTAGCGAAAACTACAGCACCGAAGAACAGCGTGTCAATGCCATCCGTGAAAAGTTCGAAGGTGTCTACATTGCCAAGGACTCCTTCACCGGGGAAAAGGATCTTGCAAAGACCAAGGAGTGTCTGTATACCCTCTTCCGCCGGATGTACAGTACAAGAGAAGCCATGTTCGGCTCGGAGATGATGCGTGAGATCGAACGGATCATCCTCCTGCAGGTAGTTGACGAATACTGGATGGACAACATTGATGCAATGGATGACCTGAAGCAGGGCATCCGTCTGCGTGCCTACGGTCAGACCGATCCCGTAGTTGCCTATAAGCGTGAGGGCTTCGCCATGTTCGACGGCATGATCAATGCCATCCGTGAGGAAACCGTCCGCCGTTTGTATATGGTTCGTCCCAGAACCAACGAAGAAGTAAAGCGTAAGCGTGTGGCAAAGATCACCGGCACCGGTGGCGGCTCCGACCAAACGGTCAAGCGTCAGCCTGTGAAGAAGGTCAAAGTCGGCGCAAACGATCCCTGCCCCTGTGGCAGTGGCAAGAAGTACAAGCAATGCTGTCGAGATAAGGATGAAGCTAAGCAATGATCACTGTAGAAAACGGACAATTGCAATACCTGACCAGTGAACTGCTGGGCGAAATCCCTCACTGCTTTTCCACCAGATTCGGCGGAGTCAGTCAGGGCCATTGGGCATCCCTGAATTTGGGTACACATCGGGGAGATGCTCCCGAAAATGTGTGGGAAAATTATCGCATTCTGGGTCAAGCCGTAGGCTTCCGTCCGGAGAACACCGTGTTCACCAAGCAGATCCACTCGGACATCGTGGAACGGGTGGAGGAGGCTCATCGGGGTCGCGGACTCCTCCGTGAGGCTACGGAGGGCTGTGACGGACTGATCACTGACCGACCGGAAGTTGTGCTTACGGTCTTTTCCGCAGACTGCACCCCCATCCTGTTCTATGATCCCGTGGCAAAGGCCATCGGCGCCTGTCATGCAGGTTGGCGGGGTACTGCCGCAGGGATCGCCGCAAAAACCGTCCAAGCTATGGTCGATGCCTACGGCTGTAAGGCGGAAAACATCCGCGCCGCCATCGGTCCCTGTATTTCCCAATGCTGTTTCGAAACCGACGCAGATGTGCCTACTGCTATGCTCCAAGCCCTCGGAGAGGATGCACAAAGCTGTATCCGTCCCCACGGCGAGAAGTATTATGTAAACCTCAAGGCGTTAAACGCCCTCTGGTTGCAAAGAGCGGGAGTTTGTCACATTGACATTGCCGAAGAATGCACCGCCTGTGAGCCCCAACGCTTCTGGTCTCACAGAAAGGTTGGAAATGCCCGTGGCTCTCTTGCCGCCATGATCCAACTGGGAGGTGAGGACGCATGAAGAAATTACCGGCTCTGCTCCTGTGTTTGTGCCTCCTCCTGAGTGCCTGTGGGAAAAACCCGGAGCATATGGATCCCACCTCCACGGAGCCTACGGAAGAGGTCTCCGAGTCCACAGCCGACTCCACCGAAAATTCCGAGGCGCAGGGAGAAAAGGAGGAAGACGATTCCTTCGGGCTTTCCTACCTGCCTCAGTACGGGCTGAATCCCTTCACCTGTACCGCCACGGTCAACCGATCCCTGTTTTCCCTGATGTATGAGTCCCTGTTTGTGGTGACGCAAGACTTCACCGCTTCTCCCGTTCTGTGCGAGAGCTTCGAGTCCGTTGCCGGCGGTACCCTGTACCGCTTCAAGCTTCTGGAAGATGCCTGCTTCTCCGACGGCAGTTCCCTGACCGCCGAGGATGTAAAGGCCTCTCTCCGTGCCGCAGGCAAAAGCAATCTTTACAGCTCCCGTCTGAAACATATTGACTCTATCCAAACCCCCGATGAAAACACCGTAGAGATTGTTCTGGACACCCCTTATGAGAACTTCGCCCTGATGCTGAATGTTCCCATTGTGAAAGCCTCTACCGTGGAAGCTACCCGTCCCTTGGGTACGGGAGCCTATTACATTGAAAGTCAAACCCTCTACCGCAATCCCCACTGGTGGAAGGATAGCCACGGCGTTCTGGCCGTGGAAGAGATCCGGCTGTCCTCTGCCAAGGAATCCAACGATCTGCGTAATCAGTTCGAATTCGGCGGTACGGATCTTGTCTACTGCGATCCCAACAGCGCCGCCGCCATCGGCTTCCGTTGTGACTATGAGGTATGGGAAGCTCCCACTACCGTCATGCATTATCTGGGCTTCAATCTCACCCGTGGCTGGTTCACCGACGAGGCTATCCGTCACTCCGTGACCTACATGTTGGATCGTGACCGTTACGCCAATGAGGCTTACAGCGGTTTCGCCCTGCCTACACCTCTGCCCTGTTCCCCTTATTCTCCCCTGTATGACGAACAGCTTGCAGAGAAGTATGACTATTCCCCCACTAAATTCAAAGAAGCGCTGGAAAGTTCCGAGCTCTTAACCTCCACCCAGTATGAGGGATACAGCGGTGTTCTTCTGGTCTGTCTGGAAGATCCCGCCCGTGTCAAGCTGGCAAATTTGATCTGCAAAGCCCTCAACGACGCAGGACTGACCATGACCGTCAGTGCTTTGGAGCGGAAGCAGTACGAAACTGCATTGGAGAACGATTCCTACGATTTGTACCTGGGTGAGATCCGTTTGACTGCGGACTTTGATCTTTCTGCCCTGCTTAAGAGCACCCACAACACCCAGTTCAGCACCGTCAACACCAACGGTCTTCTGGCTCTGTGCGAAAGCTCTCTGGCAAATTCCGGCAGTTATGCGGAGCTGTATCGCAGACTTTTGGAGTCTGCTCCCATTTGCCCCGTGGTATTCAAAAGCTATGCTGTCTATGTCACCCGTGGGCAAATCAGTAACAATGCTCCCGGTTTAGAGCTGGTCTTCCATGACCGCAGTCAGGAAAGAGTCCTGTCCGATGCCTACCAAACAAACAGAGAGGAAGAACCCACCACATGAGTTTAACAGACCTGCTGATCACCGCCATTGCCCTGTCTATGGACGCCTTCGCCGTCGCAGTCGGTAAAGGTCTGTCCGTACAAAAGATCCGTCCCAGGCATTGGTTCATCACCGGTGCTTATTTCGGAGGCTTTCAGGCTCTGATGCCCCTGATCGGCTATGCCCTTGCCAGCACCTTTGCCCATTATATTCGCGGCTTTGATCATTGGATCGCCTTTGTCCTCATGGCTATGATCGGCGGTAACATGATCAAGGAGTCTCTGGAAAAGGAAGATGCGGAGCTAAACTGCTCCTTCTGCTTCCGCACCATGCTCCCCCTTGCGGTTGCTACCAGTATCGATGCCCTTGCGGCAGGTGTGTCCTTTGCCGTTACCGGTGCAAATATTTGGTTTGCTATCGGCTGTATTGGTGTGACCACCTTCCTGTTCTCTGCGGTAGGTGTCAAGATTGGCAATGTCTTTGGTACAAAATATAAAAATAAGGCCGAATTCGTTGGAGGCTTGATCCTGATCCTCATGGGTCTGAAGATCCTGATTGAGCATCTCAGCGGTAAGGCGTAGGAGGAACTATGGAACTTTGGGATGTATATGATGCAAATCGCAAGCCCCTGCATCGCACTCATGTGCGGGGACTTCCCATGCGCAGTGGGGAATACCATATGACTGCCTTTGTGTGGATCTTTAATTCCAAAGGAGAGGTTCTGCTCACCAAGCGTTCTCCCGAGAAATTGGCCTTCCCCAATTTCTGGGCCTTGACCGGCGGTGCCGTTCTGGCAGGAGAAAGCAGTCTCTGTGCCGCCCGTCGGGAGGTTCGTGAGGAAACCGGAATCCATGCGGAGCTGGAGGACTTCAAGCTTATGGACTCCTACAAACGCAAGAACTGCATCTGCGACCTGTACTTCCTGACAAAGGATGCTCCCCTGACCTCCCTTGTACTCCAGCCCGGAGAAACCTGCGATGCCCGTTGGGTCAGTCGCAAGGAGTTCGAAAAAATGGCCGAGCGCAGAGAAATCGCCGATCCGGATGTGCAATGCTACCGCCAGTTGGGCGAAAAGACCCGTCCCTACTTCCGCTAATGTGCCGGAGGCTGTGCCATGATCTATACAGAGCTGACAGAAAAGGCCCTGAAGCTGTGCTTCGAGGCCCATAAAGATCAAAAGGATAAAAACGGGATCCCCTATGTATTCCATCCCTTCCACCTTGCGGAGCAAATGGAAGATGAACACTCTGTGACCGTTGCCCTGCTCCACGATGTGGTGGAGGATACGGATCTCACCTTGGAGGATCTAAAGGCCATGGGGTTCCCCCGGGAGGTTGTGGAGGCAGTTGCCCTCCTGACCCACGATCCCGCAGTGCCCTATGAAGCATATCTGATCCCCATTCGGGAAAATCCCCTTGCCCGCCGTGTGAAGCTGGCAGATCTGCAACACAATTCCGACCGCAGTCGTATGCGAAAGCCTTCTGCCAAGCTACTTGCAAAATGGCAAATCTACGAAAAGGCCATAGCCTTTCTCACCGGAGAAGGCTGATCTCTCAAGCTTGAATCGGGTAGGAGGCTGACCGTTAGTCGGTCAGCCGACCTCCCACAGAACCGTACGTATCGTTCGGTATACGGCTCCTCCCTTGTTTATGCCACTACAGATTTGTAGTAGACACTCAAACTTATGAATCCTGCCCTTTCCA
>JAZMZW010000178.1:0-8386 GCA_045586205.1 Faecousia sp.
GATGATTTGACACTTTGTGTCATGAATTGATGCGGGGCATCATGATTTCTCGCTACGCTCCATGATTTGAATTGCCAAAAAACAATGTGCCGTAAGGCACAAATCCTGCCGCAAGGCAAATCATGGCATAGCCAATTCATGCCCGGCAGGGCAATTCATTATCGTGCTGAAAGCACGATAAACCGGAATTGGTTTACTTGGTTTTTGCGTTTACCACTGCGATTGGCTTCGGGGTCATTCTGTGTTTTTGCGCAGTGAGCTTGGGATCTTGTGTTATGTGGGGGAGTGATTACCGGGAGGGGTAGAAGTCGTAATCCTCCATGTAGGGTACGGCATTTAGGAGGATGTCAAAGCGATTTTCTTGCAGGAGGTGATAGGCCTCATAGGAGCTGAAGGTGAAAGACTTCATGGGGAAGGAGCTTTCCTTCAGGCGGTAGATCTCGGTTTCCTCTTCCTTTTCCACCAGTTCATGATCCTCCAGAGCGAAGAACAGGAGCTTGTTTGCGGACTTGCGGACAGCCTCGTCGGGGTCGTTCCGCAGCTGCCAGACATAGGGTACGGCACTGTTTACGTTCAGATCTTCAATTGTTTCCATGTCGATGGACTCCAGCTTTCCGCTGAGGTAGGCTTCCACATTGTATTTTGCCACCACACGGGAGGGATTGGCGAAGCCCAGAGCGGCGATCAGCAGGGTGGCGGTGATCACTGCCACCTTCATATAGGGGATCTTACGCAGGAAGATCCACAGGAGCATGGTGCAGAACATCACCGTCAGGAAGATCATGAACACGGAGGTGGTCAGTCGCAGATGAGTCATGCCGTAATGACGGATGTACAGCACCATTTTAGACATGGCGGTGACGATCAGCACCAGAGAGAACAGACACAGGAAAATGCTGAAGATCCGCAGGATCGCAGGCTCACGGTCTCTCTTTTTGCCCCGATCCTTCCGTGCCTTTGCAAGGGTCAGAAGCAGGAGAAGCAGGTTGATCAGGCACACAAACACCATTTCAAAGAAGCCTTGACGGGCATATTCCGCAAAGGTGAAGTCCTCCGGCAGAAGCCCTGCAAAGGCATTGAAGAAGTAAGCAAGCTGGCTCAAAAGATACAGCACATAAATCAAGCAGATGGCTGACAGAAAGCTGATGAGGATGGTGGTATCCAGAGCCTTTCTCGGTGCAAGGGACAGAGGCATGTCCTTTTCCCGATATCTTGCGGAAAAATGCTGTCCGAAGTACAGGAAGAACAGGATCACACCGAAGAGCAGGGTCACATAAGGCTCGGTGCTTCCGTTCCCTGTGATCTTGTTCAGCAGGTTGGTAAAAGCCGCATCTGCACGGGTCAGCAGGGGAATGACTACCAGTAACACGGGGATGGCACAGCCCACACCCAGAAGCAGAGGGCCGATGTTCCGTTTTTCTTCTTTTCCTTGGACAGATTCCTTATGGAACAGGGCATAGCTCAGCTCTCCAAGGCCCTCAATAGGCTTGATCAAGAAGCACACCAGCCAGTCAAGGGCAGAGACCAGACCGCCGGCGGGATATCTCCGCAGATCCATGAGCTCCATGACTGTCAGGGAGGACAGGACCATCATAGCCCCCAGAACAGGAAGCTTGACCCGGAGACTGTCGGACACACTCAGACTCAGGGCGCAGAGGATGTACAGCACAAGGGAAATACAGCCATAGCCACCGAAGTGTCTGCGACGGGGGAACAGGTAGACCACACCGCAGAGATAAATGCAGATGGCGCTAATGCCCAAAAACAGGCCACTGCTTCCATAGAAACAGAAATTCACGCACAGCAGGCTTAACAGCAGAAAGATCCCCGCAAAGATCATATCTGCGGTGCTACCTGCCTGCTTCAGAGGACCTTGGGGATAGGTACGGGGACTTTGGGGCGGGAGAGACTCCACTTTGGAGGGCTCATAGGGCGGATAGCTTGGGGTTTTATTGGGTTCAGTCATTGGGTTCATCCTCCTCTCGGAATTCCAGAATGTCACCGGGCTGGCACTGCAGAGCCTTGCACAGGGCCTCTAAGGTGGAGAAGCGTACGGCCTTTGCTTTGCCGGTTTTCAGAATAGACAGATTTGCCTGTGTAATGCCGATGCGGTCGGCAAGCTCCCCGGAGGATATTTTTCGACGAGCCATCATAACATCCAGATTTACTACGATCATAGGCGGTTCCTCAAATGGTCAGGTTGTTTTCTTCCTTCAACTCTGTTCCGGCGCTCATGCAGATCCCTACGGCACGGATGATCAGGAACATAAAGAACATGGCTACAGAAACAAAGAAAAAGGGGATATAGTGATAGGTTGCACACAGGGTCAATACTGTCACAGCCAAGGCGCACCATGACAGGGTGTTCAGCAATTTCAGGTTGTGTTTTTCGAAAATTCTGCCCCGGCGAATGTTGTACAGCAACTTTCCCAAGGAATACAGAGCCACTGCGGCAGGAATTGCGCAGAGGTAGAAGCTGTATAGGATGCAGTAGGTTACAGGAGCGGAAAAGCCTCGGAGTCGGGCGAAACGCTCCACCAAAAATGGGGCGAAGGGTAGCAATACCAACAGAATAGCACTGAAGAAGTAGATAAAAATAACAGAAACGGTGATGCTTCGTTTGTTCATAATAGAACCCTCCTTTGCCAAGAATATAGCACGAAATTTATCGTTTGTCAATAAAAATTTTCTGTTTATTTTGAAGAAATGGCAAAAAAGACCCTACCGAGAGGGGTTTCTTCTCGGCAGGGAAAAGGGATTTTGGGAAAATTCTCAGCCTTCCAGGGTGGAAAGATAGCCCCGGACTGCGGAGCGCAGAAGCAGATCCGCATAGGCTTCGTCATAAGTCAGGGTGTTGTTGGCAAGGAAGGAGGCCAAGCCGTGGGCGCTTAGCAGAACGATGGAGAATAGGGCTTGTGTCTGCTCCCGATCCAGCTTGTGTGTCCGGGAGATGGCAATCAAGATCTCCACCAGCTCAGGGATCTCCCAGCTTGCAGACAGGCGATCCATGGTGAATCTGTCGGTCTGATACAGGAAGCGGAAAAGATTGGGCTCGGAAACGGCATAACGGATATATCTGCGACCCAACTCAACACAGGGCTCCCGAGAGTCTGTGATACCGCTGCTGGTCAGGGTGCAGAAATGATTTTCGGCGACTATGGTGTAGATCTCGGTCTTCAGCTCGTCCATGGTGGCAAAATGGTACATGACAGGCTGTGTGGAACACTTGAGGTCTGTAGCTATAGCACGTACATTGAGATTTGCGATCCCCTTGTTGCGGACAACATCAATACTGGAATTGAGGATCATTTGACGGGTAATTCTGGATTTGGGTGGCATGAAAACAGCTCCTCTCTTAAAAAAGCAAACAACGGAAAAATCCTGAAATTTCAAGGAAAATACGGATATTCTTCGTTGTATAACACACTGTAACGATTGTACACCACATAGGACCTTTTGTCAATGGGTTTTTGGAATAATTTTACTCTTTAAACAGAAAAAATGATTTCTACAGACGGACACTTTGAGGAAACCGAAAGAATTTTGGCAAGGTGGTTTGTTTCCGAAAAAGATTATGGATGCCAACTGTAATACATGGAAATGCCCCTTGCTATTTTCAGGAAACTATGGTATAACAAAGGGGAATGATAACGGGAGTGACAGAAACTGTGAACTATATACTGGGAAATATATTCAGCATTTTTGCAATGTCCACCGACGGACTCAGTTCCTCCCGCAAGACAGCCGGGGGAGTTCTGCTGGTGCAGTGCCTGAGTCAGGTCTTTTACGGGGCGGCCTCACTGGTTCTGGGGGGCTACAGCGGTGCGGTGCAGAATGCCATCAGCTTACTGCGGAACTTCGCTTTCATGAAAAAATGGAATCCGGGCTTTGGAATGGCTCTTGATCCTGTCGGGTGTGGTCATTGGACTCTTGGTCAACAATCTGGGGGTCATCGGACTACTTGCGGTAGTGGCGAATTTGGAATATTCTGTGGTAGTCTTCCGCTATAAGGGTGACGAACGGGCACTGAAATGGGCCTTCCTTGTAAATCTTGCCCTCTTTGCCGTCTTCAACACCTACCTGCACAACCATATTGGTGCCATCGGCAACGCAGTGGTCTTCCTTATGACCGCCGTCAACCTGTACAAGAGCAGGCAACAGAGAGAAATGGACAATTACCCAAACCTTCACAAGCGAAGATATCATTAACATCACTAGCCCTGCGACATCACTTCCGAAGAAAATAATGAGAGATGACCCATTACGGATCATCTCTCGATTTTTCATAAATTGGGGTTTAAATTACTCTGCAAATACCTTCTTCAGCTTTGCAAAGCGGGGCAGGCCGTTTTCCATGGGCATGACAAGCTCGCCACGGATCAGGGGAGCGCAGTACTTGATAAAGTCCTCGGTCACATTGGAGCCGTCTTCGGTGATCCATTCTACGGGAACCTTCTGCTCGAAGTTTGCGACCTTCTCCAGATCGAAGAGGACATACTCGCACTTGTAGCCGTTCTCACGGTCGCACTTGAAGCCTACCATCTTGCCGGTCTCGCCTGCAATAGCGGCTTCCACAGCGGTCTTGCCGGAGTTGAAGGACTCCTCGATATCTGTAGCGGAGGCGCAATGGGCGGCGCAACGCTGGAGCAGAGACAGCTCGATGCCACGAACCTTTGCACCGGTAGCTGCCTTGACAACATCTGCCAGACGAGCTGCCAGACCGCCAAGCTGTGCATGACCGAAGCCGTCGGTGCCGGAGGTCTTTGCCTCGGAAACGAAGGTGCCGTCTGCATAGTGGACGCCCTCGGAAACTGCAACGATGCAGTTATTCTTTTCTGCGTAAATACGCTTTACATCGGCAACGAAACGATCCATGTCGAAGTCAACCTCGGGCAGGTAGATCAGATCGGGGCCATCTCCGGACAGACCTGCCAGAGAAGCGGCGGCGGTGAGCCAGCCTGCGTGACGGCCCATGCACTCGATGATGGTGATCATGCCCTTGTCATAAACATGGCAGTCACGGGAAACTTCCATAACGGAGGTTGCAATGTACTTGGCGGCAGATGCGAAGCCGGGGCAGTGGTCGGTGCCGAAGAGGTCGTTGTCGATGGTCTTGGGAACACCGAAGACACGGCAGTCATAGCCAACGGACTTCATGTAACGGCTGACCTTGTTGCAGGTATCCATAGAGTCGTTACCGCCGTTGTAGAAGAAGTAGCGGATGTTGTACTTCTTGAAGATCTCCAGAATGCGCTTGTAGTCGGTGTCGTCGACTTCGGGATCGGCGATCTTGTAACGGCAGGAGCCCAGCGCGGAAGAGGGGGTGTGGAGCAGAAGCTCCAGCTCTGCGGGATCTTCTTTGCTCATGTCCATGAGACGGTCGTTGAGGATACCCACGATGCCGTGATTTGCACCGTAAACAGCGGTGATGCACTCAGCCTCCAGAGCGGTCTTGATGACGCCGTAGGCACTGGCATTGATGACGGAAGAGGGGCCGCCGGACTGGCCGATGACGGCTGCGCCGATGAGCTTGTTGTTAGACATAGTTTTTGCCTCCATTGGTATTTAAATTTTTCTGATTCACATTATAACACAAGCTTGCCTGTATTGCAACAAAAAATGCTTTCGCCTTTTGCAAGAAATTTGTTGATTTTTCTTCAAAGACGTGATATCATAAGAAATGATACGACCTTTGAAGGGAGAGAACTGTTTTGAACAAAACCGAGATCCGTTTTCAGGACATTATCTGGGCACTGAAAAAGCATTTTGCCTGGATCTGTCTGGCAACCATGATCTTCACCATTGGAGCATGGCTGTACACCAAGTATACCATCACACCTATGTACCGCACCAGCATTTCCTTCTGTATTTTCTCCGGCGATCGAGAAGGTTCTGTTACCAGTGGCGATCTGGCATCCGACTCCAGACTGTCCGGTACCTACAAGATCCTGCTGAAGAGTCAGCCTGTTATGCAAGCAGTCAGTGATGCCCTTGGTGGCAGAGTATCCCCCGGCGGGATCTCCTCCATGGTATCCGCACAGGCTGCAGAGGATACTCAGATCCTCTATGTTTATGTTATGAGTGCAGATCCCCAGTTCGCTTGCGAAGTGGCAAACGCCATTGCCGATGTGGCACCTGCAGAGGTCCACAAGCTGGCCCGTGCCGGTGAGCTGACTCCCGTGGATCGCCCCACTGTCCCCACCACACCCTACTCCCCCGATGTGGCCAACAATGTTACCGGTGGCTTCATTCTGGGACTGCTTCTGTCCTGCGCAGTGGTTATTGCCATTGCTATGCTGGATACTACCATCTGGCACGAAGAGGATCTGGAGCGTGCATTCAACATCCCTGTTCTGGGTACTGTGCCCAGTATCACCAATGCACCCTCTAACTCCTACCGTAGCTACGAATATCGGAGGTAAGCATCATGGGTAACAACAAGAAGAAAAAGACCGGCGGCAGACCCATTGCCCCCCATCTGAGTGTTTCCAGCCCCTTTGCCATTAAGGAGGCTTACAACTCCATCCGTACCAAGATCATGTTCACCGGCAAGGGTGAAAAGTGCCCCATTTTCGCTGTCACCAGCTCTCTGGCTTCCGACGGCAAGACCACCAATGCGGTCAATCTGGCTATTTCCTTTGCCATTGCGGATCAGCGTGTTCTGCTCATTGATGCCGATATGCGTAAGCCCTCCATCCATCGCCACTTCGGCTGTGAGAGCAAGAACGGCCTCAGTGAGGTTCTGGCAGGTCTGACCACGGAGATCAATCTCCGCAAGACCGATACCGAAAAGCTGACCATCCTTACCGCAGGCCAGATCCCCCCCAACCCCGCAGAGCTTCTGAGTACCGACAAGATGGACACCCTTCTGGAGTATGTCCGTAATTACTTTGACTATGTCATTATCGATACTCCCCCTGTTAACATCGTTACCGATGCCACCGTTCTGGCAGAGAAGGTTACCGGCTATGTGTTTGTTGCACAGAGTGGCAAGAACCACATCCGTGATATCGCCGATGCGCTCCACCAGCTGGAAGACATGAATGCAAACATGGTCGGCATGATCCTTAACGACCCCGCTAACGAGGCAGAGAACCATTACGGCTATCGCTACAAGAGATATTATCGCAGCAGTGGTTACCGTTACGGACCCGATGTAAACGCAAACGCTAACGCAAATCCCGAGAAGAAGGATGGCTAAGCCCATGCATATCGACCTCCATGCCCACATCCTGCCTAAGGCAGATCACGGCAGTGATGGCATTGACACCTCTCTCAAGCAGGTGGCTCTTGCTGAGCAGGCTGGGATCGAGCTTCTGGCGGCAACACCTCACTTCTATCCCTCTACGGATACGGCGGAAGCCTTTTTGGAACGGAGACAGCGTTGCTATGATGCTCTTATGAGCAAGCTGGGGAACAAAGGACCGGAGATCCTTCTGGGAGCGGAGGTGCAGCTTTGCAGAGGCCTTGACCACCTGACCCAGATTCGGGAGCTTTGCTTCCGGGGGACGGACGTGATCCTACTGGAGCTTCCCGGAGATTTCCGCTATAAGCTCTTTGCCCGCAGTATTGAGTCCATGCAGTACGATCTGGGATTGAAACCGGTATTTGCCCATGTGGACCGTTATCCCTCTCTTGCAGAGAAGTTGATCGATGCCGGCTATATGGCACAGCTGAATGTGTCCTCCCTTTGCACCCTGTTCCGCAAGAAACAGCTCTACAAGTGGATCGAGCAAGGCTCTATTGTAGCTCTGGGCAGTGATATCCACGGTGTCCGGACAGGCTACAGCCAGTTCCTCCGTGCCAAGGAAAAGCTTGGCAGTCTCTATGACGAGATCATGACCCGCACCGCACAGGTGCTGGGCAGAGAATAACATAGCTCCCCCAAAGGAGCAACAACAAAGAAGCCCTACCGAATGGTGAGGCTTCTTTGTTGTTTGCCGTAGAGAAATGACATACTCCGGGGTGATGGATCATAAGAAATGATATAGCTTCGCTATGATATATGTTCCATATGATATACCTGCGGTATGATATAGCTACGCTATGAATGTATCACCTTCGGTGATGGATTTAAAATTCAGAGTCCGTAAACAATAGCCAATTCCGATTTGACGGTCTGTTTCACCCTACGAATTTGTAGGGGCGGCAACCTGCCGCCCGCTGTTGGCACTTCAATAACTCTAACGCCCTTCTTTAGAAGCATGCACCCATCGTAGGGCAAGCTGCCTCAGCTTGCCGGTGCAGGCAGTGCGTACTTTTGAAACGGCTTCTTGGCTTGCTGTTTCTTAATTACTTTGTTGCGTTGAATTACGGTTACCCTGTTGGCTCTGAAATACTTTGCTTCCTGCCGGAGGCCTTACTTTCTTGTGTCGACAAGAAAGTA
>JAZMZW010000179.1:0-29683 GCA_045586205.1 Faecousia sp.
GCAAAGATCGAGCTGTCCGGCGTTACCAGCTCCTCCATCAACCTGCCCTATATTACCGCTGATGCTACCGGCCCCAAGCATCTGGATGTGACCCTGAGCCGTGCAAAGTTCAATGAGCTTACCGCACATCTGGTAGAAGCCACTCTGAAGCCCGTCCGTCAGGCTATGGCCGACGCCGGTGTTCAGGCAGGGGATCTGGCAAAGGTTCTGCTGGTTGGCGGTTCTTCCAGAATCCCCGCTGTTCAGGAAGCTGTTAAGACCATCACCGGTAAGGAAGGCTTCAAGGGCATCAACCCCGACGAGTGCGTTGCACAGGGCGCCGCTATTCAGGGCGGTGTTATGGGCGGCGATGTATCCGGCTTGGTTCTGCTGGATGTCACTCCCCTGTCCCTGGGTCTGGAGACCATGGGCGGTGTCTTCACCCGTTTGATCGAAAGAAATACCACCATCCCCGTTTCCAAGAAGCAGGTCTTCTCCACCGCTGCCGATAATCAGACCACGGTTGAGATCCATGTGCTTCAGGGTGAGCGTGAGATGGCCGCATACAACAAGACTCTGGGCAAGTTCCATCTGGACGGCATTGCTCCCGCTCCCCGTGGCATCCCCCAGATCGAAGTTACCTTCAACATCGACACCAACGGCATCGTCAATGTTTCCGCAAAGGATCTTGGCACCGGCAAGGAGCAGAACATCACCATTACCGCTTCTTCCAACCTGTCTCAGGAAGACATCGACAAGGCTGTGAAGGAAGCCGAGCAGTTTGCTGCAGAGGATAAGGCTCGCAGAGATGAAGTCGACACCCACAATGCCGCCGACCAGATCATCTACCAGACCGAGAAGACCCTCAACGAGCTGGGCGACAAGATCGATCCCGCCGACAAGGCAAATGTGGAAGCCGCTGTCAACGACCTGAAGGAAAAGAACAAGGGTACCGATGTTCAGGCTATCAAGGACGCTACGGACGCTGTGCAGAAGGCCTTCTACGCAATTTCCGAGAAGCTCTATCAGCAGCAGCCCCAGCAGCCCGGACAGGATGCACCTATGGGTGGCAACGATGACACCATCGATGCCGACTACGAGGAAGTAAACGACTAAAAATATCAGGGACTGCTGTCACAAGGCAGCAGTCCCATAAACTCTAACCCCGAAAAGAGGGCGAAAAGGAATGGCAAACGAAAATAAAAGAGATTACTACGAGGTTCTTGGGGTTGCCAAGGATGCCTCGGAAGCAGATATTAAACGTGCCTATCGCAAGATGGCTGCCAAGTATCACCCCGATGTGAATCACGAGGCCGATGCAGAAGCAAAATTCAAAGAAATCAACGAGGCTCACGAAGTTCTCTGTGATGAGGAAAAGCGTGCCCGTTACGATCAGTACGGCTTTGCCGGCGTAGACCCCAACTTTAACCCCAATATGGGAGGCTTTGGTGGGGGCTTCGGCGGTTTCGGAGGCTTCGGCGATTTTGGGGACATCGGAGATCTCTTCGGCAGCTTTTTCGGTGGCGGTACCCGTAGCCGCAGGAATCCCAATGCACCTACCCGTGGCGAGGACATTGGGGCACGGATCGACATTACCTTTGAGGAAGCCGCCTTTGGTACGGAAAAGACCGTTTCCGCTCAGAGAGTGGAGGGCTGTGACCACTGCTCCGGCTCCGGTGCAAATCCCGGCTCCAAGGTGGAGACCTGCAAGCGTTGCGGCGGCAGAGGTACTGTCCGCATTCAGCAGAATATGATGGGCATGGTGGTGCAGTCCGATTCCGCCTGTCCCGAATGCCGCGGCAGTGGCAAGAAGATCACCGATCCCTGCCAGCGTTGTAAGGGTAAGGGCAAGGTCCGTCGGAACTTCACCGCAAATGTAAAAGTCCCTGCAGGCATTGATGACGGCCAGAGTCTCCGTCTGGAGCGACAGGGCAATGCCGGCAGCAACGGTGGGCCTGCAGGCGACCTGCTGGTCAGTGTCAGAGTCAAGGAACACAAGATCTTCAAGCGTCAGGGACAGAGTGTCTATTGTGAAATGCCCATTTCCTTCACACAGGCCGCACTGGGTGCGGAGGTGGAGATCCCCACCATTGACGGCAAGGAGAAATACACCATCAGCGAAGGAACACAGACCGGCTCTACCATCCGTCTCCGTGGCAAGGGTATTCCCTACATCGGCAGTAGCTCCCGTGGAGATCAGTTTGTTACCGTGGTAGTAGAAACTCCCACCCACCTGAGCAAGGAGCAGAAAGAGCTCCTCCGCCAGCTGGAACAGAGCTCCACAGAAAAAATCAACCCCAAACGGAAAAAGTTCTTCGACTTCTTCCGCTAAATTTTCACACAAACAAAGACCTCACCCTACCGGTATGCTTACCGATTGGGTGAGGTCTTTTTTCTTAGGAATTCTTTCCGTGGGTATCCCGATGCTTTTTCAGTGCCGCAAAGCGTAGCATCTGCTTTCGGGAGGAGATACCCAGCTTGCTGTAAATGTTTTTGTTGTGGTATTTCAAGGTGTTTTCCGAAATGCCCAGGAGCTGTGCAATTTCCTTGGCACTTTTACCCTCCAAATACAGCTCATATACCTTGTATTCCGTAGCGGTCAAGGTGCCCAGATTACAGAGGAAGAATTCATATTCCTCCAGCACGATCTCTCTGTGCTGGGCGGCTGTCAGCTGATCCAGCTCTCCTTGCACCAGATCCAGCTGTCGTAGAGCTGTTTCGTAATCCTTTTGGGTTTGGGTGGCATTGAGCTCGGCGGCTTGCCTCTCTTGCTCCAATTCCTTCAGGCGGGTTTCGTAAGCCAGATCTCGTGCCGCCAGAAAGGCAAACAGGTCATCGATCTCACGGATCTTGGAGGGATCACCGCCGGTTTCCTTGGCTTTCACCTGCTCTATTCGCTTCAGAACAGGAGAAACATACTTATGGCTCATAATAATGCAGGAGATCAGGGCGATAACACCCAGTATCAAAAAGATGATAGCATTGCGGAGCTGTCCGAGCCGTGTGAGCTTCTGATACTGTGCCTGTGGCATCATCACAGCGACCGTGAAGGTATCCTTACCCAAATAAACATCTCGGACGGTGCCCACACAGCGTTCCTTTTGAAAATCGAACTGTACAAGGTCCTTTTTAGGGGTGATTTGGAAGCTGCCTTGATCACTTTGGTAACTGGTGGAGTTAAACTGTCCGCAGTAGCTTCCCTGTTGTCCATCGATCAGACCGCAGACCAATTGACCCCATTTGGGATCCTCAGTTTTATGAGACAGGCGGAAAAGCAGGTCGCTGATCTCAAAACCGCAAACACCGATGATCTTATTCTGCCGATCCCGCAGAGGTACATAAATATATCTTGCATTTTCCCAGGTTTCCGGGATCTCCACCACCGAGCTCAAGGCATAGTGCTCCCCGTTTCCAAAAACACTTTCACATTCTTCGAAAAAATCCGTGCGGTTTTCGTTTGCCCAACCGCTATGGAAGGTGATCTTGTTCTCCTTCCCGATGGCATAGGAGCCTCGGTATAGGGCAAATTCATTGTTCACCGTATTTTCCGAGGAAAGGTTCACATATTTCAAGTAAATACCGTTATACAGAGGTGTTTCGGAGGCACTGTTGATGGTGGCATTCAGAATGTAGAAGGCACCGCTGGCAGGTGCGACCTGCATATTTAAGTAAACTGCACCGTACAGCTCTTGCTGTAGCTCCGAAAGGGCTCGGCTGTCATCCTGCAGATCCTCAAATCGAAGCTGATGGTTGGTCAGGTAGCTTTGGATCTGAGATTCCAGCTGGTGGGAAAAGGATATGGCACAGGCTGCCAATTCGTCGCAATTGTGGGAAATGCTGTCTGTACTGTTATCCACCCAAGCCTCCAGATCCCTCATGATCTGCACATTGGCAGGATTCAGCAAGCCGAAAAGGTTCAAGATCACGATGGTCAAAGCCAGAAAGGCGGCAATGGCAGAGATGATATACAGCAGGAATCTTTTCCGCAGGGACAGACCTCCGGAGCGAAGCTGCTGAAACAGAAGCACGAGCTTTGCTTTTTTCATGGCTTAGCCCTCCGTTCCGTAAAAGGCCTGCTTCAACTTGTCATAAGAGGCATCGGTCAAGCGGTTCAAGAGAGCTTCCGGATCCTCGCCCTTTGCTATGCCGTCAAGATACTGATTGTGTGCGGTTTTCAGCACCAGCTTCACCGACTCCTCAAAGTGGCTCTGCACATCCGATGCCCCGTCAAATACAGGGAGGGCACAGAGGGTATATTTTTCAATGATGGTTCCGGCAGTTTCGTACAATTGTCGGTAGTTTTCCTCCTGAACCATTTCCGGATTTGACAGCAATTTGTCAAATGCCGTTTCTGTGACCGGAAGGTAACCGGTTTCCGTCACAAAACTCAGGTTGTTTTCCTGCTCCGTCAACCATTTGGCAAAGACTGCGGCGGCATAGTTTTTTCTCTCATCACTGCTTTGGATGGCAAATAAGCCACCACCCCGATGAACCGCTGTAGGAGCACCCTCCTCAAAGACCGGATAGGGGATGGAGATGGTTTCAATGGGCTGGGTCGTATTGTCCGGATAGATCACCTGATCGGGCTGGTACAGAACATCTGCTGTAGAGCCGATATTGGAGATGATCTCAATGGTCTTCCAACGGGAGGCGGCATAACCGTCATCCAGACAAATGCCACCGTAAATGGCTGCCTGTGCCAAGGGCTTCCAGACTGCCTCAAAAGCCGGTGTATCCAGCTGTAGTGTACCGTCGCGGATCAATTCGTCCCCCTTGACCCTTGTTCCCACGAACGAATAATGATAGAAGTCATTGATCTGGGTAAACTGCTTGCCACCGGACCAGTCGTAATACCTGTTTGCTACCTCAAAGAGTCCTTCAAAGCTTTGCAATTGCTCTAGGGAAACGCCCGTTTGGGCACTGAATTCCGCAAAGAGGGTTTTGTTCACAAACAGAGCCTCCGTGGACTTGGCAATGGGTAGCATCAACAAACGGGAATCGAAATAGCCCTCCTGCAGGAATTCTCCCTTGAACACAGACAGCTCCTCTTGGGAGAAATACCGATTCCAGTCAAGCAAGCGTTCCGTGCCTACGATCTGCGCCACTCGGGGATAGGCGGTAAACAGATCCGGTAGCTGTTCTGCCCCCGGCTCTCCGTTGGCGGAGGCTGTCAGTGCTTTGTCAATGGCAGAGGAGCTGGTGACAGATACCACATTTACCGTGATGCCGTTTTCTTTTCCCACGGTCTTATTAAATTCATCAATGGCGACATTCAACGGCGATTTGGTTTGACTGCCGTATACATGCCAAATGCTCAGTGTGACCGGATCCTCCGAGGACGGTCTGTCCTTGGGAGCACAGCCCACCAACAGGGACAGCAAGGAGATCGCTGTCAATAGGAGTATTGTAATTCTTCTTTTCATAAAAAAGCCCTCTGTGTATCCTACCCCAATTCCCACCCTTTTCCGGAAAAATAATGATTCCCTACCCGATTTTCTCGATTTGGGTGGGGCGTGATCCGGGGGAAGTTATTATAATAATGTTGTCAGATCTCAAAGGAGGGTATAGAGTCTGCACAGGGAAATAGGGGCACCCTATGATACCTCGGGTATCATGTGCTGTGTCAACGCGCCAACGGACACACAGCCCACCCCATACCCATAGTATACCACAATGAGGAAAAACAGTCAAGAAAGCAATCCATGCTTCGGACAGAAAGTCCGAGGGCTAGCAGGGCTTGAAAACACCGTCTGCTCTGCAAATCCATCAGGAAAGGAGGTAAGGATACATATGTCCATATTCGACCGCTTGAAAAAAACGGAGGCAAACGCCCCGCCGGACAGCCTCACAGGGAGATCTTTGCAAAAGACATTTACCTTTGATGCACTGCCGGAAAGCTTGGAGGAGATGCAAAAGCTTCCCGAAGCCACCTTGGAAGATCCCTTTCGGACAGCGGCACTGACCGTCTGTGCCTTGTGTGCCTATGGAGCAGACAAGAACATCGGAACGAAAATGCTCAATTGGCTCCGTGGTCCCCGACCTCTGAGTCCCTATGACATCTCGTTCCTGAACGACCGATTCCGGGAGGGATATCATGTTCCCTTCTCCTATTTTGCCGGGGCTTGTCCCGAAAACGATTATACCCCCAAAAGCCCCTTCGTCCTGACCATTGAGGCGGGACCCTATGCCGATGCGAACTACGGCTACAAAAAGCTGCATATTCTCAGTGGGGGTGCAGACAATCCCAGAGAGATCGTTCTGCGACAGACCTCCCAGGGAAAGTGGTATCTGTGGGATCAATTCCTGATGGTTCGCATCCGTCAGCCAAAATCCCAAAACCCTTGGGCGTAACAAGATTTTTCAGGAAGGGAGACAAAGACTATGGGCTTATTCGGAAAGCTCTTTGAGAAAAAAGAATGTTCTGTCTGTGGCGGTGAGATCGGTCTGCTGGGCAACCGCAAGCTGGAAGACGGGAATTGCTGTAAAGAATGTGTGAAACAGCTTTCTCCTTGGTTTGATGACCGTCGGCATTCAACGGTGGATCGGATCAAACAGCAATTGACAGGCAGAGAAGAAAATAAGGTGGCGTTAAACAGCTTCCATCCGACCGTTGCCTTCGGCGAACACTATACCCTACGGGCAGAGCTGGCAAACGGTGTACCTACCCGTTTTGTGGTGGAAAGGACCAAAAACTATAAGGAAGAAAATGCAGACATCATCAACTTCCGGGATGTGATCTCCTTCAACATTGATGTGCGGGAATCCAAACGGGAGCTGAAGGCTCGCAACAGCAAAGGAGAGGAGATCAGCTATAATCCTCCCCGTTTTGAATACAGCTATGATTTTTATGCAGAGATCCGTGTCAATCATCCCTATGTGAACGACATCACCTTCCGACTCAATGGAGAAAGCCTTGCTTTGGAAACCGTGGGATGCCGTCAAGGCTTTAGTGCCGCAAGAACGGACTTTGATCCGACTCTGTACCCAGAGTATCGGCAGTACCGTGGGGAGTGCGAGGAAGTGGAGGAGCTGTTCCGTGCAGGCATGCAGGGAATGGTGCTGACAGCCTACGCACCGACTATGCAGCCTATTATGCAAACAGCACCTGCTCCACAGCCTGTAGCCGAGCCTGTGCAGACTCCCGTCGGGCCGAAGTTCTGTCAAAGCTGTGGTGCACCTGCAGACGGTGGCAAGTTCTGCCAAAGCTGTGGTGCCCGACTGTAAGGGTGACATCCGATTTCACAGCGTGACTTAGCATGATTGCTCCGGTATATTCCGAAGTGCAAAGAGAGAAATATTCTAAAAAACATTACTGAACAAGGAGGAAATAAAAATGGCAAAGCATAATTGCGCAATTTGCGGTGCAGAGATCGGTTTGATGTCCGAGCAGAAGCTGATAGACGGCAACTTTATCTGCAGAAAGGTTTGTAGTAAAAAGACCTTTAAGATCTTCGACAAGGTAAACGCAACCTTGGGGGATGTGACCGCCCACATTGAGCAGGTGGAAAAGGGTACTCGGATCTGGAACGAGCTGTTACTGCCCCTGAAAAAAGCAAAGGACAAAACTCAGAAGCTGAAATGCCTCGGTACCGGCGGTCCTCTGCTGTATGTCTCTCCTTCCACCGGCTTGGTGGCCTTGGTTGAAACCAATTATAAGATCTTTATTTTCGGCAAGACCCAGCGGGCTTGCGTCTACCGTCTGGCAGATCTGGTGCAGTACGACTACGAAGAAGAGAAGGTCAGGGGCTCCGACGGCAAGATGGAATCCAAGGAATACTGCGTGATGCTCTTCAAGGATACCACAGGTATGTACGAGTTCCGTCTGCGTGTGGGCAACAGCAAGAGCTATGACAATATCGCAAAATACTTTGACACCCTCTTTGGCATCCAGAAGACCCTGCGTAACTCCTTTAAGAACGCAAAACGACAGATAAATGCCGTGAAATCCTTTGCTTCTGCGGCAAAGGCTGCTGCTGCCGGTACTTTGGATGAGGAACAGGGAGCTCAGACCATCGCCGCTCTGGATGCTTCTGTCTACGGTGACAGAACGGAATGGATCAAGAAAGCCGATGCCGCCCTGGCCGCATTTGAATAAGTCATATTTGTGAAAGGAGCGTAAAACCATGAAGAATATGAAAAAAGCCCTGGCTTTTGCTCTTGCGTTGGTGATGCTGCTTAGCCTCATTGGCTGCAAGGCCTCCGATGACCCCGGTCCCGAAACCACGGAGACTGCCGGAACTACAGAGCCCACAAAGGGGACAGAGCTCGCCCAAAGCGATCCCACCCAAAGCGATCCCGCACAAACCGAGGCTCCTCAGCCTGACGAAAATCTGACCACCCATGAGAACACCTTCTTTACGGTAAGCTTTAAGGAAGAGGAGGGCTGGTCCTTGGCAGAGGACGATTTCTATATGTCCGAATACGGCGGAAATGCCTATGTGCGGAATCTCAATGAGGATGGCAATACGGGTCTGCTGGTAAAGATCGTAGCCGACGAAGAAAGTGCATCCTCCTTCCGCTCCACCCTCTATGCCAACGGTGTGGATATGCAGGCTTATGTTGAGGGCACTTGGGCGACCGAGACCATAAGCGGTCTGGAAATGGCAGGGGCAGATAAGGGAGACGGAGAATGGTACTACTTTGGCCGTGATGAAGCCGCTGGTGTATCTTATACCGTCAGTGTGACGGATCGGGAAGATCCCCGTGTTGATGCTGTTTTGCAGAACATCACCTTTACCGCCCCCTCAAAGGACAACATTGATCCCCCCTGGCCTTGGGAAGGTGAGGCCTTCTCTGCAGGTACACAGAGTCAGTTGGTTGGGTCTTACAGCCTGACTGCACAATTCCTGCCTATGGCTGAGCCTCTGGTCACCTACGAAACCTTTGAGCACGACATCGTGGTGAGGGATGACGGGGTTTACCTGCTCAGCGACTGCGCTCTGTACAAGTATGCCTACGACGGAGGATCCCTGACCTTCGAGAAAGAGATCGAGCTTCCCGGTGAATATGAGTTCTTGGAAAAGGGAGCAAACGGTAATCTGGTTCTGTCCGCCTTTATGGAGCCTGTATTCGGACATGACGGGGAATCTGCTCAGTTCTCTTATGAGGGCCCCGAAAAATTCATGCTGGCCCCCGACGGCACCTGGGGCATCAGCTGGTTCCTTTCCGGTGATGAGTGCGAATTGTACACCTTCCAAAACAGCACACTGACAGGCAGTCCCTTCCCCTTTGCCGAAGTGGACACCAT
Source organism: Faecousia sp. (assembly GCA_045586205.1). GTDB lineage: Bacteria > Bacillota > Clostridia > Oscillospirales > Oscillospiraceae > JAZOXB01. The sequence continues at coordinate 9,227 of JAZMZW010000179.1, forward strand.
CAGACAGGTCTGCATTGACAACAACTACATCTATGTATGTGGATCTCCCATCTCCGAGGATGACAGCGGTCACTATGTGTTCGTGTACAATCACAGCGGAGAATTACAGCTGCAACTGAGCGGAGAACCCGATGGCTTCGGACTTGGCTCTATTACCTATGTCACAAGCACTCCCAACGGCTTCCTGGCATTGGATGCAAATATGCGTGAGGTTGTTCTGTGGTCTGCCGACGGCACTTGGCTGGGTGCTGTGGACGATGATGAACTGTTCGGCACGAGCTACCCCTGGTTCGCTTCTGCCGACAAGACAGAGGATGGAAGCATCCTGGTGGTCATGAGCGAAGAGCGTGCAGACGAATCCGCTGACGAGGTTCTGGTATTCAAGCTTTCCGGCTTCTGACATAATTGCTGATAAATACTGCATAATAGGAGGAATGAAGCAATGAGAAGAATCCTTTCCCTAATCCTTTCTATGGCACTTTTGGCAAGCTTATTTCCGGTTGTGGCATTTGCAAAAGGCAGTAATCCCTTTACGGATGTAAAGGAAAAGAATTATTTTTATAAGCCTGTTCTTTGGGCTGTAGCAAACGGTATCACCACCGGAACCGGTAAAACTACATTTAGTCCGGAAATAGATTGCACAAGAGGTCAAGTAGTAACCTTCCTGTGGCGTGCTGCCGGAAAGCCCGAGCCGTCCACCACTGATAATCCCTTTAAAGATGTTTCTGCAAAACAGTACTACTATAAGGCGGTTCTGTGGGCAGTGGAAAATGGCATTACCACCGGCACATCCAAGACGACTTTCAGCCCCGAAGATTCCTGCACCAGAGCACAGGTAGTTACCTTCCTGTGGCGTACTGCCGGAGAACCGGCTCCTCAGAAGAGTGATAATCCCTTCTCTGATGTTCCGAAGGGCCAGTATTATTACAAGGCCGTTCTGTGGGCGGTAGAGAATGGGGTCACGACCGGTATCAGCAAGACCGCCTTCGGTCCCGACATGCCCTGCATCCGCGGTCAGATCGTTACCTTTATTTACCGCTATATGACCTCCGACGAGCCTTTGACGATTGTATTCCAGCCGGAGGATTATCAGATGGGTTGCTCTCAAGAGGATGCGCAATTCTCTGTTACCATTAAGGGCGGCTCTGCACCCTATACCTATCAATGGATCGTTCTCTACGATAACCATGAGGTTAGGGTGTCTCCTGTGACTACAACAGGGACCATCCATGTGTTTACACGGAATTTCAGTGACTACGATTTTGATGACTACAGAGATATCGGTGCCTACTGCGTGATTACAGACTCTAAAGGGAACAGTGTAGAATCGGACTTTGCAGAGGTTTTGCAGTATGTTTATAAGCCTCTCAGCATCAAAACCCAGCCTAAGGACTACCAAATGACAAGCTCTCAAGAGGATGCGGAATTTACCATTGAGCTGGAAAACGGTCGTGCTCCTTATACCTATCGTTGGTTTGTCATGTATGATTTCGAGGCCGTTTGGACAGCCACAATAGAAAGCGATGAGCCTTCCGACACATTTGTATGGAATTTCAGTGATTATGATTTTGATGACAATAGTTTGATCCGGGTAGGTTGCGTTGTGGGAGATGCCAAGGGAAGCGGGCTGCAAAGCGACTTTGCAATTGTCTTTCCCAAAGCATAAGTCCGGAGGGTGATCATATGGGAAAGATACAGATCACATTTGGCAGAAAGTACGGCATATTTTGTGTCGCGTTCCTGATTTGCGGTTTGTTACTGACAGGCTGTACGCACACCCCCGAGGAGTCTGCACAAACGATTCCCACTGACACAAATATCATTCAGGAGAATTCCGAGTCTACAGAAGCCTTAACACCTACCGAAAGCACCCAAGCTACGGAAAGTACACAGGCTTCCGAAAGCACCCAAGCTACGGAAGAAAGCTTCCCGGCTTACGAGCCTCCACAGGAAATGGATGATTCCGCAGTGGCCTCTCTGGTGTCCTTACGACAGGCTTTGGTGGGCACACCCCAGCAGTTTGCTGTGGCCTGCTTCGGCAATGTGAACGGGGACCCTTATGAGCTTATGAAGACCGTAGCACCCGAGCTGTGTGAAAATCTCCCCTTCCTCCTACAGATCCCCCGGGAAAATGTGGTAGGAACAGAGGGCAAGCTGTACTGCATCGTGCCAACGGATGAAAACGCCACCATTGCCATAAATCAGACTCCGTGGGATGAAGCTTCCCAAACTCACGGGGAAACAGAAGTCCTCTACCGCAGTGAAAAGGGAGAGCCCATCCTCCTGCTGACCGACAGCGAGGGCTGGTGCATGGAAACCCAAGTGACCATTACCGATTCATGGGGGACTGTGACGGTTTGGTATCCCTACATTGACGAAGACCAACGCATAGGAGCTCTGTGGGATGCCAACGGTGTGAGTCTGTACTACGACTTTTCCCCCTATGAGGCCATCAACTGAGGCAAGCTGAAACAAACTGCCCCTTGCACAAATCCCAAGAATTTGTGCAAGGGGCATACCTGTTTGCCTTCCGTCCCTGTGGCGAGATACGAAACAGGTTGATAAACTGAAATTTGCAAGTAGAAGCATTGCACCTGTCGTAGGGCAAGCTGCCCCCAGCTTGCCGTCCGCGAAGCGGCTGACCTGTGTGGCTTGCAAAAGGGCACAAACCGGGGAGCTCCACCAAAGAAACGAACTGCGGTACACGCGTTCAGTTCCTGCACCGGCAAGCTGGGGGCAGCTTGCCCTACGACCGGCGAGTACGGATTTACATAGCTTGATCCGTACCGATGGCTGTTTCGCTGCCAGCATCGCAGATCACCGATGGTTGCTACATCATCCGGTTTATTGGACTGTTTTGCTCCGCACTGTAATAAAACACTCCAACCTATAGGGCGGGAGCAAGCCCCTGCCCTACGGGTCTCTGCGGTAAACAGTTCGATAAACCGGAATTTACAGGTCACTTTCCGCTGTCAACTTTCAACCTGCATTGCCGGTTTCCCTTTAATATCCGATGCTTACGCCGAAGAAGAGGATCAGGATGGTAAGGGCGAAGACGAGGAGTTGGAGCTTCCATGTCCACTTGACCCATTTGCCGTAGGAGATGTTTGCCATAGACAGGCCGATGAGGAGGACGGGGTTGGTGGGGATGATGGCATCGGAGAAGCCGTCTGCCATGCAGTAGGTCAGGATCACCAGGGAGGGAGAGATCCCCAGAGCCGTGGCAATGGGCATGACAATGGGCATGACCAGCACGATTTTAGCAGAAGCTGAGCCGATGAACAGCTGCAGGAACAGGATCAGGCCGTAGATCAGCACAATGGCAAGGAAAGGACTCTTGTTTTCCAGAATGCCCAAGGCGGCATGCATGATGGGATCTAAGATCCCGCTTTCCGTCATGACCAGCTTTACAGAGGAGGCCAGTGCGATCATCAGTACCGCAGGGAGCATGACAGAAGCACCCTTGAGGATGTGGCGGAGGACTTCTCCCAATTTACTGCAGACCAGCTTACCGCAGACCAGCCCCGCAAAGAGGAAGCTCACGGCAAGAATGGGAATGGCCAGACCGGAAATGGCACGGATAGAGGCAATGGCAAGAAGCACCACAGCCTGCACCCCAAAGAAGCCACAGTAAATGCGGAAGATCCGCTGTTCCTCCTGTCCGTGGATCTCGGAGGGCTGTTCCAGCTTGTTGCGTTTTTCCAGATCCTCTGCATAGCTCACAGACAGCTTGGGGTTTTTCCGCAGTTTCCGCAGATACAGGAGCAGGAAGCTACAGACCGTCACATAAATCAGCAGGAAGAATACCAGTCTCAGCCATACCCCGTCGGCGGGACTCAGTCCCATATACTGGGATGCCAGACCTACGGAGAAGGGGTTGGTAATGGCAGCGGAGAAGCCGAAGCAGGCCGCCAACAGGCAAGTGCCCAGACCCATCATGGTATCCATGCCCATGGAGAGCATGAACAGGATCATAATGGGGAGCAGAGTCACCAACTCCTCAAACATACCGAAGAAGCTGCCGAAAAGCATGAAGATCAGCACTGTGATACAGATCACAGGGCCGTTTTTTCCCTTGAGCTTGGAAATGATCTGGGAAATAAAGATCTTCACACCGCCGGTTTTCTCCAAAAGCTGGAACACACCGCTCATGATCAGCAGGAACAGGCTGATCATAATGATGGTGATGCCGTCTTCGGAGAAGAAGACACGGAAGGGGGCAGTCAGAATGCGCCAAGGGGCGATGCCACTGACCTCGGACTGCACATAGCTGTCTGTGAGGATCACGCCGTCCGCATCCCGTTGGAAGCTACCTTGGGGGATCACATAGCTCAGCACACCGCACAGGAGTAGGATACTGCTGAGGACAAGCACCACTGTCAGGAAGGAGCGGAGGCTGATATTTGAAAAGGCTTCCTCCTTCAGCTTGGCTGTTTTGGGAGGGGTGTTGGCAATCTTTTCCATGGGACACACTCCTTTGTGTTTATTTTTGGGAGTTCCGACACAAGGCTCTGTCGTGGAGCATCAGGGAGGCTTGATACCATTCCACACAGGAACGGGTCTCCTCCGGGATGAAATAGTGGATATCGCTTCCCACATAGACCTCGAAATTCTCTCCTGCGCCGAAGAGCAGGCGGTAGACCTTTTCTATGGGGAAATGAAGCTTGCATTCCTGTCCGTCCTTGGTGCCTATATAGGTCAGACCGCTTTGGTCAAGGATACAAGTGCCTTCTCCTGCGGGACGGGTCAGGGAGCGTCCGTTTTGGGAGGGCAGACGGAGTTTGACCTTGCTTTCCAAGGTATACCGGGGATCGGAAGCGATTTGTTCGGAAAGGACTTGGCTCTGCCAGTCATACCATTGGCTGAGATCACGGAAGCGGAAGCCGGGGAAGAAGCAGTAACGCTCATCCATGGTGGTCAGAGGCCCGCATTTTTCGCACAGGATCTCATTACCTTGGGTACGGAGCTTATGCTTTGCTCCGCAGTTGGGACACAGGGAGAGGATGTTTTCCAGACCCTCTGCCAGATGTTTGCTTTTGTAGCGGACTTCCGGATGCTGTTCCAACCATTGGAAGTCATCGTAGTACAGACGCTCCTCCACAGCGGTCTTGATCTCCTCTACGGACAGGGTCTTCAGATCCTCCGGAGTGAAGAGCTGTTCCAGTTCCGCCTGTACCAAAGCACCCCGTCTGGGGCCTTTGCCCCACTTGGGATTTGCCAGATAGTCACCGCTGATCTTCACGGTATAAATGGGAACGGCGGTTTTTTTCAGGAAGGGGTAGGTCCCCTCTTGAATGTCTTCAAAACGGCCTGCGGTAGACAGGCGTGCTTCCGGCATCATGGCAAGGATACCGCCGTTTTTCAGCACACGGAGACAGTTCTTGGTGCTTTCCAGATCCAGAGCGAACATGCTCTTTGGGAAGCAACCCAACCAGCGGAGCAGTGTACCTAAAATCTTGTGATAGAAGTACAGTCTTGCCACAACGAAGTTGGGACGGCTGGGAAGCAGAAGCTTTTCCGCATACAGGAAGTCAATAAAAGAGCCGTGGTTACACAGGACGATGGATGGAGCCTCAGGCTGATGTCCGCAACGGTTGACTGTTTCCAGACGGATGCCCTTCAGACGGTAGTAGAGGCGGACTGCTCCGTACAGAGGCAGAAGCACCCGGGATCTTACGGGAGCTACAGTGGTCTTGGAGGAATAGGGGGGCTTTGCGGCAAATTCATTGATTTTGACAAAGAGCCAATCCCTTTTGACGGTCATGATCAGGAACACCGCCAGCAACAGGAGGAATACCGCCAGGGACAAGATCCAAGAGGCAGTCATGGTCATGTTTCCCAGAGCCACACCGATGCAAATAGAGGGGATAGAGCCCAAGAGGGTCACTAAAATGTATCTGTGATACTTCATCCCCGTACCTGCGGCAAAGAAGCAGATCATACCGTAGGGAATGGCAGGTAGGAAATACAGCAGGAAAACTACCACAACGATACGGGAGGACTCCGAAAGGCTGTCTATGTCGAATTTCAGATTTTTGGTAAAGAATCTGCGAACCCGATCACCAAAGCTGCGGTAGAGCATGAAAATCAGCGTATTTCCCATCAGCACACCTGCCACACAGCAGGCAAGTCCGATGGGAAAGCCGAAGGCCAGACCTCCCAGAACCTGAATGGGCTCTGCGGGGATAAAGGTGAAAAGTACCTGAAGTACAGACAGGATGGCAATAGAGCCATAGCCACGGAAGCCCATATCCAGAAGCTGGTCACGGAGTCGATCTTCACTGAAGCCCGGAGTGAACATTCCCTTCAGAAGCTGTCGATTCCCCTCCGGGAAAAGGAAGAAGCACATAAGCAGAAGGATAAAAAGCCCTACGGAGATCAGAATTTGAAGTTTGTTTCTTTTTGTCAACATATCATATTCCGCCGTTTTCAGTGTATTTACCTTTTATTATACCATAAATCTGTTATATATCAAGAAATATTTGACCTGTGGCAGGGGGGATAAAAAACTTAGCCCCCCTTTTCCCGGTTTCGGGGGAAAAGAGGGGCTTACTTTAGGGAAAGGGGGAATTATTCCGCGCTGTTCAGATAGGCCTTTGCTCCGTCACCGTAGGTCAGCATGGCCTTGACCAGCTGTACCAGTACGGGATCGCTGTCCTGTGCCATAGAGGCTACATAGGACTCCACGCTGTAACGGGCGGTGTGGCTGACCTGTACCCCGTCACGGTAGGCGGTGATGTATACAGGCTCACTGAGCTCGGCGGCGGTAAGCTCTCTGAAGCGGAGAATACCTACACCGGAGACGAATTCCAGAGCATCCTCTCCGTAGGTATAGACCTCCTGTCCCAGACGGACTTCAAAGCTCAGACCTTCATAGCTGTCGGCAAGGAGGTAGAAGACCATGTCAATGGACTCCCGAAGCTCCAGACCCACACCTGCCCAGCTTACGGTGGGAGTGTCGATTTTGCCGTATTCCAGATCGCGGACGGAAACCGGCTCACGATCCAAGGTGTTGCCCCAGGAAAGCTGTTCCTCTGTCAGCTTGGCATTGCAGAGCTTGTCGGTTTTGTACTGTGCATAGATCTGGGTCATGGCACCGTAGTGCAGGGTATCTATCAGCAGACTGCGGAGGGACTCGAATTGCTCGCCCTTGCAGTTGGGGAGCATGTTGTAGCAGTAGGTGGCAATGCTGTATTCCTTCACGGCAGAGGCAACCTGCTGTCCTTCATAGGTGGCATACAGGGTGGCATTGATCTTATCGCCGATGAGGTAGGGAGCAACGCCCTCGTAGCTGAAGATATACAGCTCGTCCTGTTCCGTGTAGTCACGGAGAATAGTTTGACCTTCTTCCGTTTCGATAAGAACATAGGGATCGGAATAGCCCAGTACGGTGAAGAGACGGCTGTCGACCTTGTAGTTCACGGAAAGATCGGAATACAGGGACAGAGAAACACCGAGGAAGCCGAAGCCTGCAACGGCGGGGATGGACTTTTCTCCCAGAAGCGTTCCGCACAGGGCGCAGCTTTGCTGTGCAAGCCCTCTCTGACCGAAGCCGGGAGGTGTCACAGTGACCCATTCGCCGGGCTCATGCTCCACACAGGTGTACATGAGGCGCAGTGCGGTCTGTACCATAGCATGGAGATCCTCGTCAAGGGTGAAGCGGACGGGATCGAAGTCATAGACAGGCCAGAACTGATCTCCCAGACCTCTGCGGAAGGAACGGTAGACACTGTTTGTATCACCGGGGAAGGACTGTGCCACGGCAGTGCCGTCGGACAGGGGGACAGGAGTGCCTTGGAAGGCAACCTTGATATCTGTGACAGACAGGACACTCTCTGTGATATCGGAGGACTTGGGGGCTTTGTTGGTGATCACAAGGGTGGTCTTGTAGCAGGGTCTTTGCTCCCTATCTTTTGTCAGGGTGAACATTAAGGGATTCAGATCCAGACTGTAATACTGGGTGTTGGTGCTACGGATCCATGTGTCGTAGATGGAGGCGTAGCGGTCACCGGAATGGAGTGCTTTCACGCTTAAGACAGTGGGAGAGCTTGTAAGAGCCTTTGCACCGATGTCGATCCTTGCGGGAAGCTCCTCGGAGTAGATCAGGAGGTTGAACAGAACAAGCTGTTGTGCGCCCAGATAGGTTTCGTTGTTAGGGCCTACCTTGTTGTAGGTTTGGATGGAGTAGGTCACATGGTCTGTAATGTCCAGACCGGGAACGACCATATCCTGACCGGTGCCCAGAGGGGGTTCAACGGAAATTTTCGGCACAGACGCGTAGTCTACAAATACGCCATGATCTTTGGTAGAGTTTGGGTTAAAGTCATTGGCGGGGATGAGAATGTCACGAATCTCCGTTATCACCTCATTGGCCTCCCGATCCTTGCAGTAGGCGGCATAGGCAATGGCGGCATCGGAGCCTGCCAGACTGTCCTTGCCCAGGGATACATCTATGGGGTCGTAAATGCGGAGGGCGTCGAAGTAGAACTGATTGCCACGGGCAAGGAAATCAATGGGGGAAGTCACCTTGGCATTGATCCCCACGGAGACATAGTAAGTGCCGTAGTCCAGATCATGGATGGAGATAATGGGGATTTGATACAGATCCATTGTGCCCTTCAGCTGTGTAGAGCCGGTTTTAATGCGACTTTCCAAGCTGCGGGATTCATGGGTGTAGATCTCAATACGAGTGCTTGCCTGCTGAGGGCCGGTGCAACCGATCAGGTCAAAGCCTGTGCCGGTGAAGGAGAACTGCACCTCCGTATATTTGTCGGGGTCGCGATTGTTATCCGTACGGACACCGTTGCCTTCGGTGTAGAGGCTCTTGTCGTTGGACAGACCGTTTTCGTTGCCGGTTTTCCGTCCGCTGTCATAGCCGTAGGAAACGGGAACGGGAGCTTTGTCCGCCGGCCCTAAGTAGATATAATCAACGGTCAGCAATCCGGGCTCATCCAGATCGGGATTGCCAAAGATGTTACCGAAATAGGTACGGACACCCCAAATAGTGCCGACATTGGCAAATTGATTTTCCAGCAGGAAGGTCCATGTGACATATTCATCTCTGGTCAGGAAATCGGGGGCGATGTTCATATTGGTGATACAACGGGCGGCATCTTCGACTTTATTGCTGTTTAGGAAGGGACCACCGTTTTTGTTCGTACACCACAGATGCAGACCCAAATAGGGGGTAGTTTTTTTGTTGTTTTCATCATATTTAGTGTCCAGATTTTTCATTTTGAAGCGGATCTGGTAAACCTCTGCTTGGGAAGCTTCAAAGTCCAGAGCCTTTGTGGTTCTGGATTTGTCAGAGAACATCCAACCGTTATCACTGCAGTCAGGATGGAAAGAAACCGCCTTTGCTTTGTCGTAGTCTGTCACATGCATTTGACCTTCTGCGATAAGCTCACCGTTCTTGATGTGTGTGGTTTTGACAAATTTGTTGGCGCCACCGTCCCAGTTTTTGACCTCGTCAAAGTTCTGACCTTTGTATTGGGGGAGGGTGTAACGCTTTTTGTCGTTTTCAGTGTTGGTGAAGCCGAAGAACAGCACATCTGTGGCCTCGCTGTAGTCGGGGATCTCAGGCTCATATCCTGCAATGGTGCTGTCTTGGAACAGTACATCACTGTCACCGATAGTTTGCCAGGTGTTGTTGATGGTAGTGCCGTCCTTTTGGACGAGGGAGATCTCATTGGTGAAGTCCTCTGCCTCATAGTACACGGAGGTGGCGGGAATGATCCGGACCTCTACCATGAGGTAGGCAAGGACAGTCTGCTCCTCTCCTGCAAGGATCTCATAGACCGCAAAGCTCCGCTCCACGGCGTTGAGGAAGGCAGTGGGGCTGTAGGTAAAGATCCCCTCGGAGAGATTGTAGCTTCCGAATTTACCGCTTCCCCCCGGCACTGCAGAGGTGGCGAATAGGTTAATGGGAGCGGTGGGCTTTACCGCACCGTGTTCACCGTTGAGGGTCATGCCCAGATACCGCAGATCCATGCCCTCGCCGTAGGTAATGGTATTGTTTACCTCGGACAGAGACCATTGGATATCATGACCGTAGTCAATGACATAGCTCAGAGGCTCGTTGACGGAAATGGCACCCAGATCGATGCCGTAAATACGACAACTGGCAGTGCCGTAAATGGGAGTCTGCTCCACAATGACGGTTTGCTCACTGTCACTGTTATACTGTATGGTTAGAGGGATGCAGGAGGAGTTGACGGTGTTGGTGTACAGACCGTCTCCCAACTCACGGCAGAAGCCCTTGACCGTGAAGGAACAGCCGGAGGGGATGCCCAGAGCCAGAAGCTCCTTAAGCTGGTCAATGTTGTCAAGCTTGAAGGAATAGGCTCTGTTACCCATGGGATCTGTGACATCCTGCGTAACCAGACCCGTAATATAGGTCTTCAAGTCCTCAAAGCTTTCTGCGGGGTAAGGCTCAGCGCTGTACAGCTCTTCCGCACTGCGGTTATAGCCTTGGTAAATGACCTGCAGATCACGGATGGTAGTTCCGTTTTGGAGAATTGCGTTCTGTCCGTCAAGGGTCACGCCCAGAGACTCGTCGGAGAAGGACATCTCCTTTATGGGGAAGGTACGGCGATTGAGCATGGAGAAGCCGTAGATAATGGGAGTTCCCACATTTACAGCCGCACCGTCAACAAGCTTGGTGCCGGTGTTACCGTCATACTGCTGTTTGCCGGTGATCACATCCATATCCATAAGCTGGATATTGGTGAACAGCTCCATGTTGATGCCTGTGGTGTGACGCTCTGCATAGAACATATCAAAGGTACAGATCTGTCCGTCCAGAAGACCCAGATCTGCGGCAACCTCATTGAGCCAAAGCTCTCGACTGGTTTTGCCGTGTACGCCGCCAATGTCACGAACCAGTTCACCGTTGATGAAGAAGTATACATCATCGTCACCGCTGAATCGGAAATACAGATCACTGGACTCGGAGTATACGAAGCCGCCGTAGGCATGGATGGTGAAGCCGTAGTTCTGAGCGGAGTTTGTAGTTCGTCCTTCCGTATCGGTGCCGAAATATGCCGAAGACTCAAAGCCACGGCCGTCAAGGGGACGGAAGGTGGGATCCCCGGAGAAAGTACCGGTGTTGGTGTTGTAAATATAGCCCATGTCGTAGCCGGAATTGTAGTTGGAGCTATAGGTATATTCCGACTTGCCACGGAGGTTGTTTTCTACATAATACAGGCGCAGATGGTTCAGCTCCGGAACGGGAAGATTGTAGCAGATATCTGCAGTGGTTCCGTTGTCCAGAGTTTCTGTGCTGATAATGTCATCTCTGGGGGTCTCACGCCATACGGAGGAGAGCATATAGTAGGAAAGGTCATAATAGGTTTGCACATCATTCCACAGAAGGACACCGCCGTTTTCAGGGGGCACTGCCTTGGCTATGGTGCTTTGGAAATCGCCCATGGTAGTGATGGTGTTGTATTTCTGTGCAAAGGCCTTGTTCATATCACTGTTTCGCATGGCGCTGGTACCTTCGATATTGGCAATATAGCTCTTGGCAGCCATGGCCGTTGCAACATAGGTGACCGTCTGCTCTGTATAGACGATGCTACCCTCGTACAGTTGGGATTGGATCAGACCCTCGATGCGGTAGTCATCACTATTGGTGGTTTCTCCCGGGAATTCTGTGCCGGGACGAGGCATACCGCTGTATGTGGGAGAGCCGTCTGCCAGACTGTAGGGGGAACTGAAGGTGCTGGTGCTTTCAAAGAGGAAGCCGTCTCCACGGAAGTCCAAAACCTCAATGGGAATGTCTACATACTGCTTGTTGTCGGGGAAGGCCCGTGTGTCTGCCTTGGGCTGAGCCTCTACAGCCACAGCTCCTGCGGGCAACAGCCCCAAAAGCAAAGACAGCAGAAGGATCAGGGAAAGGCATGTTCTGAATTTTATCATAGCTTTGCGATCTCCTTTCATCTTACATAGGGATATATTAACCCAATTATACAAATACAGTATAATGTGTAAGGTGGAAAAAAGCAAGAGATTTTTCTTTTTGTTGAGCTTTTGAAAGAAAAAAGACAGGGAAAGCCCTGCAAATCTCCCGGAGGAGACTTGCGGGGCTTTAGGAAGGAGAAGTATCAGTTCAGGAAGCCGTAGAGCTTTGCAACGGACTCCTTGGCATCACCCAGCAGAAGCAGAACATTGTCTGCACTGTACAGGGGATTGTCCACCCCGGCATAACCGGGCTTGGTGTCGAAGTTGCAGAAGATGGCCTTGGGCGCTTTGTCCACATTGAGGATGGGCATGCCGTAAATGGGAGTGCCCTCTGCGGAGTTGGCGGCGGGATTGGTGACATCGTTTGCACCGATGACAATGGCCAGATCGCAGGAAGCAAAGTCCTCGTTGATATCTTCCATCATGTACAGCTTTTCGTAGTCGATATCGGCCTCACACAGCAGGACACTCATGTGACCGGGCATACGACCGGCAACGGGATGGATGGCGAATTTTACCTCTGCCCCTCTCTTTTCCAGAACGGAGGCAAGATGGGCGACCTCACCCTGCGCCTGAGACAGAGCCATGCCGTAGCCGGGGACAATGATGACCTTCTTGGCATCGGACAGAGCCTGCGCGGCTTCTGCTTCGCCGAAGCCTGCGGAAGCAGTGGGAGCTTCTGCTACAGCTACGGGAGCGGACAGCAGACCTTCCAGCTTGGCAACAGAGGCCTTGGCATCACCCAGCATGAGCAGAACATTGTCTGCACTGTACAGGGGATTTTCTACGCCGGCGTAACCGGGCTTGGTGTCGAAGTTGCAGAAAACTGCCATGGGAGCCTGATCCACATTGAGGATGGGCATGCCGTAAATGGGAGTACCCTCTGCGGAGTTGGCGGCGGGGTTGGTGACGTCGTTTGCGCCGATGACGATAGCCATATCGCAGGAAGCGAAGTCATCGTTGATATCTTCCATCATGTACAGCTTTTCGTAGTCGATATCGGCCTCGCAGAGCAGGACGCTCATGTGACCGGGCATACGGCCTGCAACGGGATGGATGGCGAACTTGACTTCTACACCGCGATTTTCCAGTACAGAGGTCAGGTGAGCAACCTCACCCTGTGCCTGAGACAGAGCCATGCCGTAGCCGGGGACGATGATGACCTTCTTTGCAGACTGCAAAGCGGCACCGACCTTGGCTTCGTTCAGCTTGCCGTCTGCGGCCTCGGAAGCAGCGGGGGCTTCTTCCGTAGCGGTCACAGTGCCGGACAGCAGACCTTCCAGCTTGGAAACGGAGGCTTTGGCATCACCCAGCATGAGCAGAACATTGTCTGCGGAGTACAGGGGATTTTCCACGCCGGCGTAACCGGGCTTGGTATCGAAGTTGCAGAATACGGCCTTGGGTGCGTTCTCCACGGACAGGACGGGCATACCGTAAATGGGAGTACCCTCTGCGGAGTTGGCGGCGGGATTGGTGACATCGTTTGCACCGATGACGATGGCAAGATCACAGGAGGCAAAGTCCTCGTTGATATCTTCCATCATGTACAGCTTTTCATAGTCGATGTCGGCCTCGCAGAGCAGGACGCTCATGTGACCGGGCATACGACCGGCAACGGGATGGATGGCGAACTTGACTTCCGTACCGCGATTTTCCAGTACAGAGGTCAGGTGAGCAACCTCACCCTGTGCCTGAGACAGAGCCATGCCGTAGCCGGGGACAATGATGACCTTCTTTGCAGTCTGCAAAGCGGCGGCAACACCGGCCTCGTCCAGCTTGGCGGACTTGGGAGCTTCCTCTGCGGGGGCTTCCTCTACGGGAGCGGGAGCCTTTGCGGGAGCGGCAGTGGTCTTGCCGGTGAGGATGGCACCCAGAGTGCGGTTCATGGCCTTGCACATATCCTGAGTCAGGATCAGGCCGGAAGCACCGACGATGCCACCGACAACGACCAGCAGGGGATCACTGATGGCCATACCTGCAATACCGCCTGCCACACCGGACAGGGAGTTCAGCAGGGAGATGGTGATGGGCATATCCGCACCGCCTACGCGCATGACGAATACCACACCCACTACCAGAGCGGTTACAGCGGTCATCACAGCCCAGAGGCCTGCGCCTACGGTCTGCAGAACCATACCTGCGACGCAGGCGAGAACCAGAACAGCCAGAATGGCGGTATGACCCTTGAGGCTCTTGGGACGGGCGTCCAGAATACGAGCCAGCTTACCGGCGGCAATGAGGCTACCGGTGAGAGTCACAGCACCTACAGCCAGTGCCAGACCTGCGGTGGCTGCTTCAAAAGTGCCTGCAGCACCCTGAATGACAGTAACACCGGCAACCAGTGCGGAGGCCGCACCGCCCAGGCCGTTGAGCAGGGCGATGGTCTGGGGCATGGCGATCATTTTGATCTGCTTTGCCATATAGATGCCGTAAGCGGCGGCGATCAGCAGAACAATGTAAAGGGGAAGATTAGGACCTTGAGGCCAAAGCTTTTCCTTCAGAACGATGATGACCATGGCGAATACCATGGAAACAGCGGACAGTGCATTGCCCAGAACGGACAGCTTGACCTTGCTCATGAGGTTGATACCCAGAAGCACCAGACCAACGCAGACGCAGCTGAGGACATAATACATTGTGATGCTCATTCCTTATCCCCCTTCTTTTTCTTCACGAAGCTGGAGAGCATCTTGTGTGTCAGGGAGAAACCACCTGCAACATTGATGATCGCCAGAGCAGCGGCGGCACGGGACAGGATAATGGCGGCATTGTTGCCGGTTTTGGCGGCAATGCCTGCGGCAACCATAGCGCCCAGAACCGTAACACCGGACAGGGCGTTCATGCCGGACATCAGGGGGGTGTGGAGCAGGGCGGGAACATTACGAATGATCACATAGCCCAACGCCGCACTGACAATAAATATAAATACCAGAAAAATGGGATTCATACTCAGATCCCCATAGCGATACGGGCGCCTTCATGAACGATCTTGCCGTCCATAGTGGTCATCATGCCCTTGACGATCTCGTCGGACATATCCAGATTCATCTTGCCGTCCTTGATCAGGTACTTAACAAGATTGTACATATTTGCGGAGTACATGAAGGTGGAAGAAACAGCCAGCATGCCGGGGATGTTCTTGATGCCTTCGATGATGACGCCGTGCTTGGTCTCACGCTTGCCGGCAGGAGTGATGGCGCAGTTACCGCCCTGGTCGATGGCGATGTCAACGATGACGGAGCCGGGCTTCATGGACTTGACCATTTCCTCGGTGATGAGGATGGGAGCCAGACGGCCGGGAACAAGAGCGGAAAGGAATACGATATCCATGTTGGGCAGTTCCTTGGCAAGGAGCTCACGCTCTGCGGCCAGAACATCCTCAGGCAGTGCCAGAGCGTAGCCGCCTGCACCGATAGCCATTTCGGGAGCAACACCGGAGTCAATGACCTTTGCACCCAGAGAGGTAGCCTGCTCTGCTGCAGCGGGACGGATATCCATAGCATAGGTCTTTGCGCCCAGACGCTTTGCGGTAGCCAGAGCCTGCAGACCTGCAACACCTACACCGATGACCATAGCGTTGACGGGCTTGATCATGCCGGCGGCAGTGGGCATCATGGGAACGAACATTTCCAGATCGGAAGCGGCCATGAGCATGCCCTTGTAGCCTGCGCAGGTGGACATGGAGGTCAGAGCGTCCATAGACTGTGCGCGGGAGATACGGGGTACGCAGTCCATAGTCAGGGAGATGACACCGGCGGCAGCCATGTTCTTGACCATCTGATGGTTCACGGGAGCAGCGGGGTGGATGAAGGTGATGAGATACTGACCCTTGTGCATCATGTCGATCTCATGCTTGTTGAACTTCTCGTTGAACTGGGGCTCCTTGACCTTCAGGATCAGCTCTGCACGGTTGTACAGCTCCTGTGCGGACTCAACCAGCTCTGCGCCTGCGGCGGCGTAGTCAGCGTCTGCGTGAAGAGCGCCCAGACCGGCGGTCTTCTCGACCAGAACCTTGTGGCCGTCTGCAACGTACTTCTTGACAGTTTCGGGAGTAGCGGCAACGCGCTTTTCTTCGTGCATAATTTCCTTGGGGATACCGATGATCATTGTTTATTCCTCCTGAATAAATTTATTTTATATTTTTGTGTGGCAGTGCCACTGAGTTACGGGAGCTTAAGGAAGGCGGGGGATCACTGAGCCGCCCTGTTTGATGCTGTCCAGAACCACATAGGTACGGGTCAGGGAAACACCGGGCATTTCCTTGATGTCGTTGAGGACCTTGGTCAGTTCCTCTGTAGAACCGGTGGAAACTCTGGCAACATAGTCAAAGTCACCGGTGATGTAGAAGCATTCCATGACGCAGGGATGCTCCTGCATGGCCTGTGCAAAGGGCTTGTTGTACTTGGGATGCTCCAAACGCAGGGAGATCATGGCCTGAACATCATAGCCTGCGATACGCTCGTCAATGATGGCGGTGTAGCCACGGATGAGTCCGCCGGCTTCCAGCTTTTTCATACGCTCAATGACGGCGGAAACGGAGAGGTTTACATTTGCACTGATCTGAGATGCGTTCATTCTGGCGTCCTCAGTCAGACATTCCAGAATTCGAATATCAATTTTATCCATAATTTGCCTTTCTGTTAATATGATTGCATTATTTCACAAGTACATATTATAACAGCAAAACCGATATTTTTTCAATAGATAAGTAAAAATATAATAAAATTTATTGTAATATACAAATCTAGCAGAAATATTTTGTGCAAAATACAAAATGTAAGTGCTTACAAAATGGTAGTTAATCGAACAGGGCTGTCTCAATTGGAAAGAGACAGCCCTGTGGGATATGAAATGCTTATGCAAAATAGGCTTTGCAGGAGTCGGAGTAGGCGATCATGGCTTGGACAAGGGTCAGGAGATCCCCTGTTCTGCCGTTGCCATAGGTATCTGCGCTATAGGTCATGGTTTCGGAAACGGGGGTATCTCCCGCATAAACTACAGCGGACACCACCGTACGAAGCTCGGAGGCAAGAAGTCCGTCAAAGTCAAAGGCATAGTAGTTCCTTGCTGCTTGGTAGACTTCCGGGTCTTTTACGGTTTCCGTCACAATACTTCCGTCGATCCCCTCATAGCTTACGCGGAGATTCAGATCCCCCATATTGCCTTTGTATGCAGTGGTATCAATGATGTATCGAACTACGATCTTGCTGTCCAGCCGCAGGGAAACACCTGCGAAAGTCACCGTGGGCTCGGTATGATCTCCCAGGAATGCCTTGTTGCTTCCGAACTCTACAGACATGGGGTCTGTCAAATAGGCTCTCTGCTCCGGGGTCAGTTCTCCATCCGGAAGAGCATCGGTACGGTAATCCTTATACAACTGAGCCTTGGCGCCGTACTGGAGGAGGTTTGCGCAGACGGCCTTCAGGGCATGGGGCGTTGTCTTACCGCTGAGCTGGTTGTAGGCATAGGTGGCAATGCTGTAATGATCGGTTTCGGAAATATAGGGTTTCCCTGCCTTGTTCATGCAGAGCCGAGCTTCTACCGTATCATTCATATCCAGAGAGGTCAGACCGTCGAGAACGAAGTAATAATAGCTTCCCCGGAGCTCCGGTTCCAAGATATGCGTTGTGCTTCCCACAAGGGTATTTCCCTCATACACAGGGGTCACACATTCCATATAGTAGCTATCATACTCTGCAAGAGAGGCTGCCCCAACCACAAAGTTAATGGCAATGTCACTTGCCAGATTCAGGGTGTGGCTGATTTTAATATTTCCGTCTACAGCAGGCTCCGCAGCGCCGCAGATACAGTCCCCTGCGGTAAAGTTATGGGCCTCGGTATAGGTGTTTCGGCAATAGGCGCACATAACACTGTGGTTAGGGCCGTTATTACTGTATCGGATATATAAATGCCCCGTTGCGGGAATGACTACCGTTTTGGTCTCTCCGCAAGCACTGCAAGCGTAGGTGCGGACTCCCTCGGTGGTACAGGTTGCAGGGGTAGTCACAGTTCCGTTGTCAAAGCTATGTCCCGTTGCGGGAACGGTTTCCGTCTTGGTCTCCTCGCAACGCTCACAGGCATAGGTGAGAACACCTTCCTCGGTGCAGGTCGCAGGGATAGTCACGGTTCCGCTGTCAAAGCTATGACCTAATGCAGGGAGGGTCTCTGTCTTCACATCCCCGCAGTTGTTGCAGGTGTAACGGATGACTCCGGCCCAATTACATTCAGCCTCTACAGAATAGGTGATCTCATAGTTGTGATCTGTTGTGGGAATGGCTTCCGTCTTGGTCTCCTCGCAACGCTCACAGGCATAGGTGAGAACACCTTCCTCGGTGCAGGTCGCAGGGGTAGTCACGGTTCCGCTGTCAAAGCTGTGACCTAATGCGGGGAGGATCTCTGTCTTCACATCCCCACAGTTGCTGCAGGTGTAATGGATAGCTCCGGTCCACTTACAGTCAGCTTCTACGGAATAGGTGATCTCATAGTTGTGACCGGTAGCGGGAATGGTCTTGGTCTTGGTTGCGCCGCAGTCAATGCAGGTGTAGGTCTTGACGCCTGCCTTATCACAGGTAGCTTCAGTGGTGACCTTACCTGCATCATAGGTGTGAACGGGAATGAACATGATCTGGGAAAAATCTGCCTTGCCGACATTGGAGTTAGCATAGCCACCGAAACGGTAGTAGCTACCTGCCTGGAACAGCAGTCCGTGGACGGTGGAAGCAGTAGCGGTAGTAGCAGCAGCGATCACGCTCCAGGTACCCTCGGTTGCACCCTCGGTAATGATCCAAGTGTAGGGATCTGCGGAAGCATTGATGTTGGTGACGGAAACATAGCTCAGGTAGCCGGTAGCGCCCTGAATGGTTCTTCCCTCGGCATTGGTGCCCAGAGTGATCACATAGCCTGCAGCATCGGCTGCGGAGATTGTGCCATCGACGATGGTGGAGATTTCAACGCCGTAGATCTTGGAGCCGGCTTCCTTATACTCGTTGGACATTGCGTAGTACTTGCCGTCTACGTAAGCAACGATCACATACTTGCCATCGGCCAGAGTGCCGGGATTGGGAGTGCCACCCAGTTGCTTGTTGCAGTTGTCGCAGAAGTTGTCTGCGTTTGCATCAGTATGACCGGTAGCGGGAATGGTTTCGGTCATGGTGCCACCACATACGGTACAGGTGTAGGTCTTTACGCCTGCATCGACGCAGGTAGCAGCGGTGGTGATTTTGCCTGCATCCCAGACATGGTCGTGGGGAGGTTCATAATGAATGGTAGCATTCTGCAATGCCTCATTTCCGGCCATTATCGTGATATTGTTCCACTGCGCCTCTGTGCCGGAATAATAAACATCCGTTACATAGCAGTATTTGAACGCATACTTGCCGATGGTAGTGATGCTGTCCGGAATAATAATGCTTTCCAGAGCGTCGCAGTTATAGAACGCAGAATCGCCGATGGTAGTGACACTGTCCGGAATGGTATATGCACCATAGTACCCGCCGGGGCATTGAAGCAATTGTGTTTTGTCTTTGCTAAACAGAACACCGTTGGTATCGGAACTGAATACTTCATTTCCCTCTTGAACCCAAATGCCGCTCAAACTATTGCAACCAGAGAACGCAGAATCACCGATGGTAGTGACACTGTCCGGAATGGTAATGCTTGTCAGAGCGACACAGTTTTTGAACGCAGAATTGCCGACGGTAGTGACACTGTCCGGAATGGTTATGCTTGCCAGTTGGTAGCATTCTTCGAACGCAGAATTGCCGATAGTAGTGACGCTGTCCGGAATGGTAATGCTTGTCAGATTGTAGCAGCCAGAGAACGCAGAATCGCCGATGGTAGTGACACTGTCCGGAATGGAAACGCTTGTCAGAGCGTCGCAGGAAAAGAACGCATACTCGCCGATCGTAATGACACTGTCCGGAATGGTAATGCTTTTCAGATAGTAGCAGTGCCAGAACGCATAATCGCCGATGGCAGTGACGGGCACCCCTTCAATAGCGCTGGGAATATTTGCAACGGTAATGTCGGAATCACAGCCGGTGACCGTTCCTGTAGATGTGTCGAAATAGATATTACCTCCTTCTACGGCATAGGAGACAGTTGTCCCTGCAGCGCGAACCTCTGTAATGCCGGCAGGGAGCAGAGAGAGCAGAAGTGCCATTGTTAAAAGAAGTGCCGTTAGTTTTTTCATTTTGTATCGTCCTCCGTTCAGAATACGTTCCTTCCCCGGATGTTCAAGCTCCATCCATTCTCGTTCCGAAAGAGAAGGAAAGAGTGATGATCTCGCGCATGAAGCAGTTTCCGGCTCAAGGATATCTTTAGTATAAACTTAAAGCTACTTTATGTCAAGATAAGACATGTAATAAATGAAAATACCCCTACTTCAAAATTCCGATTTATCGAGCTATTTATCGTATAACACCGTAGGGGCGACCTGTGGTCGCCCGGCCATTGTCGTTAAACGACAATGACGAAATTACGGGATTATCACGAGTT
>JAZMZW010000180.1:0-4829 GCA_045586205.1 Faecousia sp.
ATCTCTAGTACGGTTTCGGCGAAATCGTACTGCGGTAACAATCCCTCAGTCGCTTCGCGACAAATCACTGCGGTGATTCCTCACCACGGCTCTGACAGTCCACCGGACTGTCATTCACTCCCGTGGTGTCCCCTTCGGGGCCCTTTACACAAGGGAGCCTTGGGCGCTCCCGCGCCAGTTAGATAAACTTGAATTTAGCTTATGGGCCTGTTTGAAATTTGCACAAGCAACCGTAAGAATACGTAGCAACCATCATTGATCGGCGAAGATGGCAGTGCAGATACACAACAAACTATGTAAGCTGTACTCGCCTGTCGTAGGGCAAGCTGCCCTCAACTTGTCGGTGCAGTAAGCGAAAATTTGTACTGTAGTTCGTTTTCTTGGTGGAACTACCGACTTTGTACTGTATTGAAAGTCACACAAGTCTGCCGCTTCGCGGACGGCAAGCTGGGGGCAGCTTGCCCTACGGTTAGTGTGTGCATTTATATGCTGCTTTCCGTCCCTGTAGTGCCTGTATCAACCATCAATGATGGTTGCTACGAAGGTGGTTGTTTGACTGTGCGAAATTGATAACCTAGACAATTTTCGATTTCGGCAACTTTCCACTATCCACTGTCAACTATCAACTTGGATTCATTGTCCATTGTTCATTGTCTATTTTTAAAGGAGGTTTTTCTATGAAGGATGTTAAAAAAGAAGAATTGGTGAAAGTGAAGATCCCTAAGACCAGGGAGCTTCAGGAGGATGTGTTTGTGTCTGTGAATCAGCGGACATGGCTCATTCAGAGGGGAGTGTATGTGGAGGTTCCTGCCTGTGTGGCGGAGGTTCTGCGTCATTCCGAAGAAATGGCAGAGGAGGCGCTGCGTTATGACTCCCATGTGCGTCGCGGAGATTGATCCCAAGGATCATCCCACGGTTTTGCAGATTTTGCAGGCTGTGGATCATTATTGGAACAATTCCTTCTCTTTGGAGGAAAAGCTCCACTGGCTCAGCACCCTTGACGGGCAGATCTATCGGGAGATTCTCATGGCTCACGACCCTTGGTCTTCTTCCTTCAAGGCCTATGGTGGTCAGGAGGCACAGGAGAGAACCCTTCTTGTTCCCGAGCCTTTTGCCCAAGCTCTGTATTTACCTTGGATGGAAAGCCGTATGGCTTGGTTACGGGGGGAAACGGAGCGATTCAACAATGCCGTCCGTATGTTTCAAGGGGCATACACGGATTTTGCCCGTTGGTATCACCGCAACCATAGCTGTCGGCCTACGGTACGAAAATACTGGTAAAGGGTAAATTTCCGACATATTTTTCAGAAAATGCTCCCCGGTAGAAAACAGGGAAGCGGAAAGGAGTACAAATGGAACAAGTTTATCTGGATGATATATTGATGCAGCATCTGAGTGTACCTGTTGTCCAAGGCTTTTCCGACAGGTTTCGCAGTGAAGGAGGGCTCAGTATGAGTCTGAATTTAAGCACCCGGCTTTATCCCCATTTGACAGGCCGAATGCCCCGTGGCATTGTGCCTGTGGAACGGGAGATCTACGCTATGACGGATCAGGAAGGTCTGTGCTATCTGGACTCTCAGGGGATCTGTTTTAAAGGGCATCACATTCCTCTGTCGGGGGATCTTGCCAACACTCGGCTTATGCCATTTGGACGGGATATTTTGCTTTTGCCCCGTTATGCGGGGCAGGGGATCTATGGGATCTTCCGCACCGACAGGGGGGAAATGGAAAGCATGGATTATACCCGTCATTTTACCGGCGAATTGGAGGTGCAGTGGGCATGGGAGGACGGCACTGTCATTGAAAATGTTGCGGCCGGTAACACCCCACCGGAAGACGGGAGCCAATACTGGGTTTTGACTTCTCTGCCTGATGCCACTTTAATGGAATGGCATGAGGACTCCCGATGCTGGGAGGAAGTGCATGCCTGTTTGGCTCTGCATATGAAGGACATCGGGACACATTTCTCTCCCGGCGCCTGTGTTCAGCTGGACATCCGTGATCAGGACTGGCTCTGTTCTCCCAATAAGGTATTCCGCATCGTAGATGTCCAAAAGGACAGCATCCTTATTCGGGCCACTATGAAGCTTGCCAAGGTGATCCAAGACATGACACAGGTCAGGATCACCACGGTGATGCCCAAAATGGATCTGTATTTGGAGCATAACAACCGCCTTTGGGGCTGTCGTTACGGCAGGGATGTGGCGGGAAACTTCGTCAACGAGATCTATGCCTCTGCCCTTGGAGATCCCACTGTATGGTACCGTTATGATGGCTTAAGCTATGACAGCTACACCATGTCCGTAGGTGTGTCGGGACCCTTTACGGGCTGTGCGGTGGTAGGGGGCTGTCCTGTGTTTTTCAAAGAAAACTGCCTTATCCGCATTACAGGAAACCGCCCCTCCAATTTCCAAGCCCACACCCTGAACTGTAGCGGAGTACGGGTGAACTGTGAAGATACCATCGCCTACTGCGACAGGGGTATTTACTACTTAGGTCGGGACGGCCTGTGTCTCTATGACGGCTCTATGCCTATGGTTGAAACAGAAAAGGTCGATCTGAAGCACATCACCCACGCAGTTGCGGGGATGTACGGCAAATATTATTACCTGTCCAATAACGATGATCCCGTGAACACCCTTCTGGTCTATGACACGGAAAGATGGATCTGGAACAGTGAAAGCAGTGATCCCGTAAGGGAGTTCTGCTCAGTGTCCGGGGAGCTGTATTTTACCACACAGACCGGGGGACTGTACTGCGTCAGAGTCTTGGAGGGTATGGTGGAGGAAGCTCCCTTCTGGTGGAAGCTGGAGACCCATATGCCCGGCACCCTCCGTCGCAGGGGCATGGCTGTTCAGGGAATATCCATTCTGTTGGAGGACGGTCATCAGGGCTATTTCCGCATGGAGCAGGGGAGCGAATACGACGGCACCTTTGTCATCGGAGAGTCCTTTGATGAAGTCCATGTTCCCAAGATGATCTTCATGAGAGAGACGGAAGGTGCAAAGGGAGATATCCTGCGGATCACGGGACAGGGCGTTCCTGTAGTGATTGCGCTGGAGATTCATGCCGTGCCGGAGAAGAACAAATGAATCTGGAAAAACCCCCTATCCACGGCAGGGGGACTACGGAACAGCGCCTGACAGCCTTGGAGCGGTATTTATACCGACTGGTGCAGGAGCTGGAAGCCGTGTTGGAAGAATTGGAAGGAGGAACTGAAGAATGAATGTGACCTATGATCCCAATGTGGATTATAAAAAGCTCATGGATGAGGCTATTGCCCGTGGAGATCTGACCCAAGCGGCAATCTATGAGGAAAAACGCAATGCAAAGATTCGTGGACAGGGCTTGACCCAGTACAGTCAGACCAAGGAATATGCCAAATATCTGCCCCAAACCACACAGAAGCAAATGGAGGAGGTTCTTGCGAAGCTGGAAAATCGTGAGCCCTTTTCCTATGACATTTCCACGGATAAGCTGTACGACCGGTATGTACACCACTACCGCAAAACCGCCAAGTCCGCAATGGAGGAGGCCAATGCACAGGCGGCATTGCTGACCGGTGGCTACGGCAATTCCTACGGACTGACCCTTGGACAGCAGGCCTATGAAGGGGAGATGGACAAGCTTCTGGATCGGGCCTCGGAGCTGAGAGACACTGCCCGTAAGGAATACGATGCCCAAGGGGAGGCTTTGGAGGAGCAGTATGAACGGCTGAGCAAGGAGCTTTCCGCCCGCAGGGAGTCTGCGGAAAAGCTGGCAAAGCAGGAAGAACAGGCGAAGGAACAGGCAAAGGAACAGGCAGAGAAAAAGGCACAGACGGAAACGGACAAGGCCTATAATCTGGTGTTGGCTATGCTGAAAAGCGGGGTGTATCCCTCTGATGAGCTTTTGGGAAGCTCGGGCATCTCTCAAAAGGATGCACAGGCTATGTATGAGGCTTACAAAAAGGAAATGATTGCAGAGGAAAATGGAAGCACCACAGGCAGTGGCGGTAGCTCCTCCGGCAGTGGCGGTAGCTCCTCCGGCAAGACAAGCTCTACCGGAAAGACGAACTCTACCGGAAAGACGAGCTCCGGCGGTAAGACCGGTTCCGGAACCCAGTCGGGGAGCGGAAGCAAGACGGATTCCGGCAGTGGGGGAAAGGCGCTTTCCAATACCCTTTGGAGTCAGTTGCAGAAGGCCTACGAAAGCGGAAGCAAGGCGGGGGATCTGTCTGCCTTCCATCGCAACCGTAGCAGCTTGAAGGCACAGGGCTACGATGTAAGTGCCTTTGACGCATGGGCAAAGACGGCCTACGGACTGTCCTACGAAAGCGGCGATCCCAAGACCGTGGATATGCAAAACGTTCTCTCTCTGGGCTACGGCCCTCTCAGCGAAGCAAGACTCAAGGAACTGGTGAAAGCCGGCGTTCTGGAAGAATACACCTACGGAGATCTGATCCGCTACCGCAAGAAGGGAAATTCCTATGTGAAGAACCCCACCACAAGGTTGTTGCAGTGATGTTTCCCATGGGGAACTGATGTGTTTCCCTTGTGAATGTATCACCTAGGGAGAGGGATTAGAAGTAATGATATACCTGCGGTATGATATATCTTCGATATGATATACCTACGGTATGATATAGCTACGCTATGAATGTACCACCTGCGGTGATGGATTGAAATTATGGCTTCCGGGACGATTGCAAATTTCAGTTTATCTCTCTGATGATTTGACACTTTGTGTCATGAATTGATGCGGGGCATCATGATTTCTCGCTACGCTCCATGATTTGAATTGCCAAAAAACAATGTGCCGTAAGGCACAAATCATGCCGTAAGGCAAAT
>JAZMZW010000181.1:0-2542 GCA_045586205.1 Faecousia sp.
TGAAGGATGAATAATGAATAATTTCAGTGTCGGCTACGCCGAAGATTTAAAAAATGGGCGTAATTCCCATGGCGAAGCCATTATTTTAAATCCATCCCGAAGGGATACCACAATTATTCATTATTCAATATTCAATATTCATTATTCATTCAAATTCCAAATCGCTCAACAGAGCGATAAACAGGAATTTATAGGCTTATGCAGTAGGTGCCTTCGTGCTTTGTGGGATAAAAACCAAAAAACCTCTTTTGTCGCAAGACAAAAGAGGTTTTGCTGGTACGCCGAAAGGGACTCGAACCCCCGACCTACTGGTTCGTAGCCAGTCACTCTATCCAACTGAGCTATCGGCGCATACACTCAAGGTGCCCATATATACTACCACAGGGAGCCTGATTTGTCAATATCTTTTTTCACATTTTTCGGATATTTTTTACGTTCCGCATAAAGGCTCTGATTCCGAATCGAGAAATTCAGAAGTAGGGAATTCCAATTTGGTTTTTGTAGTGTCGAAGCCTTGAGGGACGGAAGGCCCGTCCCCTACGGGGTGATTTAGCAGAAGGTGCAAAATTTATTTATAATTTCCAACCGCCAATTTTAGGCAACTGTCCACTTTCAACTTTCAACTGTCAACTTCCATTGTCCATTGAAAAAGCCACTCTGTTCCGGCGGGAACAGAATGGCTTGTGGTTTTTAGTCTTTTGCAGAGAGCTCTACGCTGTGGCGGAGGATGCTCATGGGAGGGACGGGCTTGGGCAGTTGCATGCGGAAGGACATTTGGGGAGTGCGGGGCTGTTCCAGAGCGTTGCCTTCCATATCCTCCATCATGGGGATGGTCATGGCAAAGGGTCTCAGATCGGGGCCAACGACCTCCATAGCATCACCCGCAGTAAACTTGTTCCGCAGGGAGAGGGTAGCCATGCCCTTGTCATCGCAGTCGGTGACGATGGCACAAACCTGCCAGTCACGGATGTAACGGGAGTTGGCAAAATACTGTCCCGGTTCTCCGTAGAAGAAGCCCGTGGAATAGTGGCGGTGGGAAACATGCTCCACCTCGTCACGCCAGACGGGGTCAATGGGTCTGCCGGCGGCTACATCGTCGATCACATGGCGGTAAGCACCGGTGACTATGGCGGCATAGTAAGCAGATTTTGCTCTGCCCTCAATCTTGATGCAGTCCACACCGACCTTCATCAGGTCATCAATGTGGTCGATCATGCACATATCACGGGAATTCATGATATATGTACCCTTCTCGTCCTCAAAGACAGGGAAATATTCTCCGGGGCGCTTCTCTTCCATGAGGGCGTACTGATAACGGCAGGGCTGGGCGCAGGCACCGCGGTTGCTGTCTCTGCCTGTCATATAGTTAGACAGGAGGCAACGGCCGGAATAGGACACGCACATAGCGCCGTGGGCAAAGGTTTCGATTTCTAATTCCTTGGGAGTATTTTGGCGAATGGCGGCGATCTCGTCTAAATTCAGTTCTCTTGCCAGAACCACACGCTTGGCACCCATTTCATACCAGGCCGTGGCGCAGGTAGCATTGGCAATGCTGACCTGGGTGGACATATGCCGTTCACAACGGGGAGCGTATTTCTCCGCCATACGGAATACACCCAGATCCGCGACGATGAGGGCATCCACTCCCACCTCGTTGAGCTGTTCCAGATGGGCGGGAAGTCCCGCAAGCTCGTTGCCACGGGGCATGGTGTTGACGGTCACATGAACCTTGACTCCGTGGTCATGGGCGAAGCGGACAGCTTGCGGCAGTTCCTCGGGGCTGAAATTCCCCGCAAAGGAACGCATGCCAAAGCTTGTCCCTGCCAAATAGACTGCGTCTGCGCCGTAAAGCACGGACATTTTCAGTCGTTCCATATCCCCCGCAGGGGCTAACAATTCAGGTTTAATCATCCTTCTGTCCCTCCAGGAACCGATTATGCTCCTTGGCATCCTTGGAGAAATAGTGGTAGCCCGTGGACTTGTTCAGGGCATAGTAGTAATAATTACTCTCCGTAGGATTCAAGGCAGCGGTGATGCTGTTAAGGCCGGGGTTGGAAATCGGCCCTGCAGGCAAGCCCGCATACTTGTAGGTGTTATAGGGGCTGTCCACCTCCAGATCCTTGAGGGTGACCACGGGCTTGGTCACGCCCAGAGCGTAGAGGACGGTGGCATCAATCTGCAGCTTCATGCCCTTTTCCAGGCGGTTGTAGATCACGCTGGCCACCAGAGGACGGTCCTTATCCACGGAAGCTTCCCGTTCGATGAGGGAAGCGATGGTGACGATCTCGTTGATGTCGTAGCCCTTATTCTTGGCGGCATTGGCCATTTCACGGGTGAACATTTTGTCGAACTGGCTCAGCATTTTATCCAGAACACCGTGAGCCCCCGCATCCACGTACACCTCGTAGGTTTCGGGATAGAGGTAGCCTTCCAGGCGGTTCTCCCCTTCCGGTGCATCCTCCAGGAACCAGTAATCGAACTTGCCGTGCTCCGCTTCGTGCTTGAAATTTTCCAAAGTATCAAGACCGGCTTCGGCCAGAGC
>JAZMZW010000182.1:0-8207 GCA_045586205.1 Faecousia sp.
GTTCATCACTTCTTGTTAGCCAGGCGGTAGCGGTTCACCAAAGCGGCAAGCTCCATACGGCTGTGAACATCAAGCGTATAATAAATATCCTTCACATAATCCTTCACGGTATGCTCGGAAATAACGAGAGTCATTGCAATATCCTTATTGGCGTAGCCCATACAGATCAGCTCCGCAACCTGGCGTTTCTTTGGGCTGAGCTTTGAAAGGGGATCGTCCGCAGTATCAGCCCTGACAGGAAGTACAGGCTCGGTTTTCCTTTCGACCTTTGCAAGCGGAGCAAGGACCGCTTCTTCTGTCGGAGAAACGGTTTCCTCGTCCGTAATCCAGCGACGAAGGGCAAACAAAAGGAAGGGCTCCACCTGCGCATATACGAATACGAGCACGCCCATGATCACCGCATAAAAGACATACAGTGCAATAGGGGCACCCAGGAAGATCTCGGCAATAACGGCATGAACGAGAACCGCCGAGAGTGCAAGTCCGATGATAGTACAGGGTATGTATTTCGAGGGATAGGATTTCATAATCGGTACACCGTAAAGGGGGCCGAACAAGCAAGTAGTCATACCAAATCCAATGAACACACAGGCGACATAAGAAAGGGAGGGAATGTAATCGGCGACGAGCATCAATAGGAAGCCGAGTCCGCTCAGTCCCACCAGCACGGGCATCAGCCGGAAGGGGTGAACATTTGCTTTCTTATACAGGAAATACATGGAGAAGTTGGATATTGCCACAACCAAATACATAATGGAAACACCGTGCTCTACCTTACCTGCAATAGCAGGACCTGCAACGCCCATGAGTGCGATAATGAAAATAAGGAAACCGGTACCCCAAATCAGCTTTTTCGGCGGGGTGATGCCGTCGCTCTTTTTCACAAATCGAGGCAGATGCTCTTTCCCTGTGGGCATACGGAGGAAGAAGAAAAACAAAAGCAAAAGTGCCGCTACCATTCCATAGCGGAAGGTGGAGAAGGGGATAGCTACCACCTCGTTCTGAACCAAGGCGATCAGGAAAACCGCTACGCCGTAGCCAAAGGTCAGATATATGACACTGCTTTTCTCGGAAAAGCAGGTCACCACAAGAAAAGTTTCAAAGCCGATCATCAGGCAGCAGCAGAAGATCTGCAAGTAAATGTTAAAGCGCAGAACATCCGACCCCAGGGGAAGGAAGAAGCATAGGGCGGAAAGGAGTGCAACACCTGTGGCGATCCTCTGTGCCCACCCGATGATCTTCGGCAAAAAGATCATGGTAAGCATGCTCAGCACATAACAAACGGCCGTCAGCGCAGTGCCGTAATCTATGTTGATAGGCAGGGGGATCTTACCATCGAGAGCCGAGGAGGGCTCCAGGAAATAATAGATAAATCCCATCTGCCAAAAGCTGAACATAGAGAAGCAGACAAGCATCCAAAGGGGAATCTCTCTCCTCTTTTTCTGATTTTCCACGAGAATGGAGTGATTCATAAAGCACACCTTCCTTACCTGCGAAAAAGCCCGGCTAAATCGCAAAAATCATTTTTTCTTGAAAAAAACTACCTAAAAGGGGTGATTTTCCTAAAAACCCCCCAAACGGGGGGTACAAAACCCACCCACAAAGATAGTATAATCAGGTTGTAATCAGATAATACCCTTTGTATTATAAACCATTTTCTCGGGTTTTTCAACAAAAAGTTGGAATTACTACCCAAATGGGTAGTGCGTGTTTCAAATCCCACCTTGTCGGGTAGGTTACAGTTTTTTTCTCATGAAGTATAATATTTCCAAGGAGGTGGCGTATGAGTACACTGAATTATTTTAAGTATATGGCTCTGGCGGAAAGTGAGTATAAACGCTTGCTGGAAGTGCACCCCGAGCTGAAGACCTTGACCAAGCGTGAGCTTGAGGTTTTTGCTCAGCTTCTTACGGACAAAACCCAGACGCAAATAGCGGAGGAATTGTTTATTACACATTCTTCCGTACATTTCCACTGCAAAAACATATACAAAAAACTCGGGATCAACAGCAGACGACAATTATTTATCAAGTACAAAAACATATAGGGAGGAAATCGTATGAGTTTTCTGAAAAGAACCATTCAAAACGCAGTCAGTCAGGGGATCACCAGAGGCATCAGTGATGCGGTGGGCAAAGCGGTAAAGCAAGCCGTAGAACCCAGAGCCACGGAATACGCCAATAAGGCCGCTGACCGTTTTGATCAGGCAACAGACAACGCTACCCGGCAGACTCGGCAAACAGCCTCCGATTTGGAAGGGGCTATGGCAAATCTGGAACGCTCCATGCAGGGCTATGCGACCCGTGCGGCAAAGAACATGAAGATCTGCCCCAACTGTGAAAAGACCACCACCGCAGACAAGAAATTCTGCCCCGATTGCGGAACGAAGCTCCCCGAACAGACGGTGGCAGAGGCTGCGGTGTGCACCCACTGCGGTACGCAGAACACTGTGGGTACAAAATTCTGTCAGAACTGCGGTGAGAAGCTTCCGGCGGCAATTCAGGAGGAGCAGATCGCCGCAAACAAAATGGCCGCTGTTTTATCCGAATGGGACGAAAAGCTCCCCCAATACCCCAAATGGTCCTGCGGAGGCAATCTGCTTCACATTGAATACTACGAGGAAAATGCCTACGGGATCAATGTAGATTTTATGGGAGATTCCTATGGGGCCCGGAGAGCCGTGGAGCAGTACCGTCAGCTCCTTCTGCAAAACGGCTTCCGTCAGGCAGGACAGAATCCCGTCATGGAACAGCTGTACAAGCGTATTGACGGTGTGGTCTACAATGTGGATACGGAGCACTGCTTCGAGGGTGACCCCGACTGTGCCTGCATTTATTTCTCCGTTCGTGAACCCTATGGAGGCTTTGACTATGTAAAGCCCGAGCCCAAGAAAAAGGTAAGCTTCTGGGATCTTCTTAAATAAGAAAGTGAGGAAAATGTTATGAAAAAGCTACTTGGTCTTATACTTGTTTTTACTTTACTGCTGTCCCTTGCGGCCTGTGGCGAAGGAAGCACGGAGCAGACGGAGAAGCCCACAGAGGGTAACGATACGATCCTGAGTCCGGAGGAATCGGAGGACTTGGATCAGGCCTTGGAGGATCTGGATGATGCCGTGGAGCAGCTGGAGGCTCTTATGCCCGAGGGCTGGGACGAGAACGACTACGGTGCGTACATCTATGATGTTTGGGATTCCGAATTTCTTCCCGACTGCTTCCCCGAGGCTCCCGAGGGGATCAAGGTGGATCAGACAAACTTTAAGGATTATACCCACGACACCTTAAACGGCAGCTATGCCGTAGGCCCCATTTATTATGAAAGCAAAGAGGACTACCGTGAGTACGGGGTATCCTTCTATGCCAACCAAGAGCAGCTGGATGCCTTTACCCAAGGAGTGGAGGCAAAGGGAATGAAGGGCGGTCTCATCGACGACGGGGAATGGATCTACTACGATTACTTCGGTAATGGCTGGTTTATGGAGATCTTTGTCCGCGAGGCTCTGAGCGAGGACGATTATCAATATTCCGTAAGCGTAAGTGCCACGGATTCCCTGTTTGAGCTTCCCGAGGCCATTGACGGCATCCCCCTGCCTCAGTGCGGTATGACAGAGACTGATTATAACCTGTATTACACCATTCAGGATTTCACCAACGGCTATGAGGATGTGGATTTTGATTTGAGCAGTGATCCTCTGCCCGCAGAGTATTATGCGGCTTGGTTCAATTATTATTGTGCCGAGAATCAGGATGCCATTGACTATGCCCAACAGCTCAAGGAGCTTGGCTGGGAAGTGGAATGGGAATCCGAGGGGGAAGACGGCTACCGTTGCTGTCTGCATAAGGACGGGGTCTATGCTATCTCCAACTACTACAGCTATGACTGTATGCTGGAGGTAGGCTTCTCCGATATGGTGGAGAATCTGACCTATTGATCGAATAAAAAAGAGGTGGAAAGGGATGAAACGATTCCTGTGTCTGATGCTGGTGCTTCTGCTGTTGACAGGCTGTACCGCCAAACCCCAAGACAGCAATGGGGATCAACAGGAGCAGAATGCCCCATCCGAGGAGAATATATTACATACAGAGGATCCGGAACAGGCTGTACGGGTAAAGCTGGAATTGAACGGAGAAGCTGAAGCCTTGGCAGAGTATGCTCAAACCATTATGGCACTTCGGGACGAGGGTGTTGATTTTCTCACCTACGGTCTGGTTTGGCCTGCGGAGTACAGCCTGTGCTATGCTCTGAGCTGTACTGGCTCCCTACGATATGGGGTAGAGCTCTTGCTGGAAGTCCGTGGGGAAGAATTGAAAACAGATCGCTACGCAGACTGGGATACTATCGGTGCCATTAGTCCGGTCTGTCCCTGTCCCTTTCAGCTTGAAGCACTGGTGTGCGAGGAAACAGGGGACACTGCACGGGCAGAGGCCTGCAAGGAAATGGCGGCTCTGAATCCCCAACAGGTTCACGGCTCAGAGGCCTTTGACATTCTTCCTGCCATGAGCACGGAAGCCTTGAAGGAGCTGAAGGCGAAGCTGGAGGCCTTTGAGGATCACCTCCTGAGTCTGTGGAGCCCCGAGCCTGTTGCAAAGGAGCGATGCGGTTATGAGTTCAGTGCCGAGTATTATCAGACCTGTGCCGCCGTGGCACTGAGAGCGGGAGATAACCGCCTGGCCTTGGATTTCTACGAAAAAGCATTGCAAACCAATCCCTTCCTGGCAGACTCCTATGCGGTGTGTGCCACCCAAGCCATCAAGCTGGAAAGCCCGGAGACCGTTCTGGCTTATTTGAACGGCGGTCTTGCACTGGATGAAACCCATCCCGGGCTCAATGCCCTGGCAGCGGCTTTCTGGCTCTCTGCGGGAGAGCAGGAGCTGTATCGGGAGCATCTGGATGCGGCCCGAAACAGCGATCGGCTTACAGATGAGATAGCTAAGTTCTGCGACAATCTGGAAGGAGGGATATCATGAAGGGGAAAAAGCTCGTAAGCTGGGTTCTTTGCCTGGCTATGATGTTCACTGTAAGCTTCCGGACAGCCCCCACGGTATCGGCTGACTATGCCGGTGTGGATTACAGTCGTTTCAACTACAGCACTAAGGGTCGGGTGTATCCTGCCTCCCTGACCATCGGTGATCTGAAATTCAGCGGTACACTCCGTTGTACCAACAACTTCCATCTTGGGGATATTAACGATGCTATCGCAGAGGTCTTTGAAGCTACCGGCCTGAAGGAGCAGGACCTTCTGGATGCCCAGAAAAAGATCAAGACCTCCGAAAAGGATCGGCAATTTACCTACGAGGACGGCATACGGATCGCCTCTAATTTGCTGTCCATTATGGGTGGCGGTACTTTTCAGGAGATCGGTACCTTTGTGGTAGAGGATATTTCCAAGATCATGCTCAGCGACAATACGGGGGAAGCCCTTGTGGACACTGTCTTGGATGCGGTAATACAGGAAATGAACCTTGTGGGCAACACCATGACAGATGCCGCTCTGGAGGCCATTTGCTTGAAGTATGCCGAGATGTCCTTCGAAGCCTTTGCCGACCAATTCACCTTAGACTGGGGAAAGATCGGCAGTCTCAATCCCTTGTCTCTGCTGGTGGAGACCCTGAAGGTCTCCTATAAGGAATACCGACTGGATGTGGAGCGTTGGGCTCGCCGAGTAGAGGCGGTGGAGGCCAAGGAGCTGTTAAAGTCCTTCTACGATGCGGTGAATTTACTGTTGGAGCAGCGGGAGGGCAGCTCCGGAACCTGGCGATTGAAAATCGTCAGCACACGGGATCGGTATTTCTCCTTCTGGGGCTCGGAAAACAATCTGCAACGGTGGAATGTGGTGGTGGATATGTACGGAGAAAGCAACAGTCCCACCTCCCCCAAGGGTCTGTTTGAAGGAACTGTTGCTCTCTATGCCAACCACAATATGCTACCCTTTGACCAAAAGCTCTGGTACGGCGGGTTTGGCAATTTCAAAGAGGGTTGGCTGAAGGATGTAATTTCTACCGGCTTCTATAAGGTGCGCATGGGTGGAGGAACCGCCATTAACCGTTCTATTATTATGAATAATGCCTCCTTTAGGATCACTGCCTCGGATCTGATTACCACCTTCTCCTCCAGAGCCAAGGGACTGCCCATGCGGATCAAATTTGACAGTGCCGACTTTGAGATAGATGAGGTAAGAGTGAGCTCCACCCGTAATATTTCCGTGGAAACCTCTGTGGGCTTCCAGGATGCCGGCGAGAATCTCACGGGCTATGTGGTTGTAGACATGGCACTTCATGCCGAGGGTATAGAGGGTGGCGGTGACGGTATCCGTATTTATCGTGACCGTGCCTCCGGTGATGTGGGTATGATCATGTTCGGACAGACAAAGATGGATATTGGACAAGGGGAGGAAGCCGTGATCTGGGATGCAAATATTTGGAGGCCCCTGGAGGGTGGCATCACACTCCATATCGGTGGATAGGAGGTCAGTATGAAAGGATTTTTTATCATGCTTCTGTGCATTTCCCTGCTTCTGACCGGCTGTTTCGGAGGTATTTCCACTTCGGAAGAAACGCCCCGATCCGACGATCCTTCCCCTGAGCTTCGGGAGGAGGGGCATCCTGCTGAAGGACCTCAGGAAACTGTTTCCGGTGTTCCGGAGCATATCGGCAGCTGGGAAGATCCCTTGGCAGATATCCCGGAGCCTACCTATTATGTCATTGATGAAGAAACGGCATGGGCCATGTCTCTCATCGGCATGGAGCCTATCCCTCCGGAGGATACATTAGATGAAGAAGCACCGGCGATCCCCATGGATGGTCTGTGGAATACGGAACGCACAAATCAGTACGACGGCAACTTGACCGCAGACAATTTGCAGGACTATTTCGCCATGTACGCCCGGGATGCAGACCTGACGGTTCTTCCACCGGTTATGGAGCCTGTGATGGAGCCTTTCGGTAGCACAGAGGCGGATCCCGGCAGTGTGCAGAAGAATTTTATAGATTACTATAACGACCAGTCTGTTATGGTTTCTTCATTCGAAAAGTTGGTAGAGGAAAAACTGGATGCTTACAACGAAGATAAGGGATTGAATGACTCAGTATATCTGTATCTCATGGCTTTCTATTCCTGGGAGCTGGCCATGGGTGCCAGCTTTACGGAGGAAACCTCATGGGAACAGCTCCGGCAAGGTGTTGTAATGGCGTATGAGATGTTTGGCGGCACCAATGTGGAAGCCATTCGGAACGATGCCCACAACTATACCATCACTTATACTAATGGGGATGGCGCGGTGATGACCGAGTATTTCCGGGCGGATGCACAGAATGGTATCCAGATGATTTGCTACAAAGACGGCATATTAAGCGAATTCTTTGAATTTATCGAACTGGGCAACGATGCCTATGTATGGCAGAGTAATACCGAACGGATGCTGATGATCTATAAGGATAAGGTTGTGTATGAATGCTACTATTCCAGCCTGTCGGAGGAGGACGCCGAATACACGGAATCTGATCTGCTTTACGGATCAGACCCTATTCCTGACGTGGCATGGGTCATGGAGCGGGATCAGTTCCATACTCGCATTAGTCATGACGGTACTACACTGGAGGTTACCACCACAAACTTCTTCATCGGTGGCATCGGTCATGCAGAAATCTCTCTCGTTGAACAGTGAAACAACAAATCGGGAGGTAATTTCTTATGAAACGGATATTCAGTGTTTTACTCTCTCTGTTTTTGCTGTTCTCCCTTTGTTCCGTAACGGCGTTCGGGGCAGTGGAAAACGATATATCGAAATTTGAATTGCCGGCGCCCAAAGCCCCCAATTACTTCGTCTATACCGACGGGGATGCAACCGAAGGTCATCACGACCATCTGCGAATGATCATGGTCGCCGATCCGGAGGTGGCACTTCTTGCGGCGGAGTACAGCAAGGACAGCGAAGCGTTCTATGAAAAATACGGCCTTTGGTCTTTTGAAATCGTAATGCAATACGACGTATCGTTGGATGGCGAGGACAATTGGCAGTATACGAGTGAATGGGACAGTCAGTACAACGTAGGCAGCTACGGCGAAGGTTTCCAAAGTGTTTCCCTCCGCTCTGAACTGATGGAGGACTTCGAGTTCTTCTGGCTGACCTATTACGAAGGCCCCGATTCCGATACCTTCGTTCCTTATAAGCCCGCCATTCTTACCGAGAAGTTTACGGGCGACGGCTACGA
>JAZMZW010000183.1:0-2438 GCA_045586205.1 Faecousia sp.
TGCCCTCAAGGGAGATGTGTTCCCCATCAGTGCCACTGTGAGCCGCTTGCTCCAGGTTCCCGATGTCAATGTGGCTCTCCCCACGGCAGATGTAGAGGAAATCGTCATTGACTACGGAAAGGCTGTACATATTCCCATGGATGAGCTGGGCGCCCATGTCTACGGCAACGCCAAGGCAGTGGTTGGGGAATTCGCGGGACTGACTGCTCAGGGCAAGCGCAACGGCGAGCTCCTAAAGAACGCCCCCGGAGATCTGAATAGCAATAGCCTTGCTACAGAGGAAGGCTTATTCACTGTGAAAAACGGAGATCTGGTCTATGAACCCCGGACCATCCTGACAGATGTGGACAAG
This sequence comes from Faecousia sp., assembly GCA_045586205.1. GTDB lineage: Bacteria > Bacillota > Clostridia > Oscillospirales > Oscillospiraceae > JAZOXB01. The sequence goes on from JAZMZW010000183.1 coordinate 353, forward strand.
GTATACGCCGCTTACAACCTCAGCGGATGCTACGGCATGGACGCAAGCGGAACAAGCAGTGTTCAGTACCGCTATATTCTGGTAGAGATCCGCATCACCCCCGCAACCATGATGTACTACGAAGCAGAGGACTTTACATCTGATGTGAATACGGTAAAGCAGACCACAGACGATACCGCAACCAACCGAGAGGAATGGGGCACGGTTTCCGACGGAACGGCTCTGCTTGACATCAATCCCGACGATCTGCCGGAGGGTGCATTCTTTGTAGACTTTGACGGAAGCGGCTATCATGACCGCTACAAGAAGGATGAGCTGTACGGCGACTGTGATTTTGACGATATGAATTACTGGGCCGCTCTGGGAATCAAGGCGGACGGCAGCCAGGTTTCCACAAAGCTCACATTAGACAAGGATCAGGGAGAACTGAGCTTCAAGGTGTCCCCCACCGCAGATACAGCCGGCAACTATGGTCCCTACCTCGGCACGACCCGTGGCTCAAACATCTATCCCCACGGAGGACTGAGCTCCGTACACAGCTATTACCCCCTGAACTACCGTCCCCAAAAGACCACTTATATCCAGATGAGATTCAAGGCGGAAAATTGCGAATGGGCGGGAGATAACCAATGGATCGACTTCCTGTACAATTACAACAAAAACGGTGAAAGCATCTATAGTGAGACAGCAAAAGCATATATCGGACTATCTTACGCCGTAAAGGAAGACGGTGTTTATCAGACAGTCTGTTGTGAAATCCCTGAGGATCATGCCTTCTATACCGCCGATTGGATCGAATCCTTCGCTTTCCGTTTCAAGGGACTGAAGGGAACAGGTAGCGCAAACGGCACCATTACCCTTGACTACATTTATGTCGGAACGAAGCCGGAAAAACAGCAGGACTTTAGCCGTGTTGAGGATACGATCTATGATATGGTCATGGATCGGGAGAGCATTCCCTCCGATGCCTTCTATGTAGACTTTGACGGCGAGGGCTACGATGCTCGTTATAAGAACGGCCGGCAGTACGGCGGCTATAACTTTGATGAGGAAAGCGCCTGGTATTCCCATAATGTCTATGATGAAAAATACAACACCCACAGTCTGAATGAGCAAGCGGGCACTATGGAGCTGAGCAATCTGACATCTACGGACGAAGATGGAGACCCCTTAGGCGCATGGATCCAGACTATCATTCCGGGGAAAGCCTTGGGCACCACGCCCCTCCGACTCAATGCAGGACAGGAGCATATTGCCCAGATCCGTTTCCGTGTGGAGAACTGCGTCAGCTATAATAATGATGGCAATATTTCTCTGTTCTTCTCCAGCACCTCTGACAGTGAGAACAGCGACAAGAATGTGGCCTTGGACAGCAGACGGGCCAGATTCGCCCTGTCCCATGCAGATGTTACGAAGGGGGACTATATTACTGCTCGATTCTCCCTTGACAACAGCTACTATGCCAATTCCGACACCATAGATATTATCCGCCTGTACATTGCAGGCTACAAGGATGATCCCACCGACAACAAGACCGGCAAGATCATCATTGACTATATCTATGTAGGACCCAAGGTAGGCTTGCCGGAGGACTTAGAACAGCACTCCCGTATAGACAGTCGGGAAGAATATCTCTTCTTTGATTTCAACAACACCGCCGCAGACAGACTCCGCTATGAGAGTCCCCAGTATAACGGCTTTAACTTTGACTTAGTGGATAACTGGGAAGGCAGAACCACCGGTTGGAAGGACGGCACAGAGTTTGCCGCAGACGGAACCATGACCGTACGGGCAAGTGGAGAAAAGTATAGCTCCATTTATATAGATACCTGTGTGGCTAATGGGAATGATACCCGACTGCTCAACTATAATGCGGCCAATGCAGAGGTATTCCAGATCCGATTCAAGGCATCGAATCTGATAGACAGCAACGGATATGTTGGTGCGCAGATTCAGTTCTACGCAGATTCTTCCACAGATTATGAGGAATCTGCAAACGGGGTAGGCGCAGACGGAACATTCGATGTCAAATATCTGACCAACGGGGAATATTATACCGTAACAGGCAAAATTACCCAAGCTCAGC
>JAZMZW010000184.1:0-5037 GCA_045586205.1 Faecousia sp.
TTACCGATGCGGTAGGCACTAAAGCCTCCCTTGTGTAAAGGGAGGTGGCACGGCGTAGCCGTGACGGAGGGATTGTGCGGTAAGCACTATAACATAAAATAAAATCAATGCGAAAACGAACAATTTTCTATAAAATTTCTATGAATTTGCCTCATTCTGTGCGCAAATCAACCCCTACTGCGTCAATCCCTCACCGCCTTCGGCGGTGCTCCCTTTACACAAGGGAGCCTTTGGTCTGTGCGAACTTCAAACTGAGCGACAAACTGAAATTTGATTCACATGATGAGGAGCTATTTGCACAGGCAAAATGCGCTTATTTTATAAGCTGCAATTGCAATCTTCTTGATTTTGTGGTACGATAAATTTACAAAATTTCGGAAGGAGGAAATTTTTATGTTGAAGGGTATTCGTTGGATCAGTGGGGTCTTGATCTTGGCACTGGTCTTTTCTCTGCTTCCCGTAGGGGTGGTTACAGCTGCCACGGAGGAGAAGGCTGTGGGAAGAGCAGTGAGCATTTCAAGTGTTTCCGTCCCGGCTTATGATGGGGGAAAGAGTTCTTCTTGGATGACCTACGACTGCGGTGCGGGGGTGACCCTGACAGATGCAAGCACAGAATCCAAAATGTGCATTGTTTCCAACACCAACAAGACAGAGTTCAATGACTATGTGACCAAGCTTCAGGATCAGGGTTACACAAAGATCTTTGCACGGAAGCTTACCGGTGTAACCAAAGAAAATATCTTCGGCAAATTCCTGTCCTCCGACGGAAGTCACAGTGTTTATATTGCCCTGTTCCCCTATTTGAATCAGGTTCGCATTGTTGTGGATAACAACACCGGCACCGTAGGACGCTATAGCTACACGGGCATCGGCACAAGCAGAACGGAATTGTACCTCTATTCCCTGTCCCAGCCCCATGACGGTTGGGGTAGTGGCTCCGATGCCTCCATGATCACCCAATACCGTAGCGGTGCAGGCTCCATGCTTTTCTTCAAGATGTCCGACAACAGTCTGTACATCATTGACGGCGGCAGTGGCAACCAAATGGGTGACCGTGCCTGTGAGGAGCTGTATGCCTTCCTCCGTTCCGTTACCGGGATCCCCGAAGGGCAACGGATGACCATCAACACCTGGCACATCAGTCATCCCCACAGTGACCATATTACAGGCTTCACCAGATTCCTGAATAAATACCATGAGGACTTCGATCTGCTGACGGTTCTGTATAACTTTGACATTGAAAGCATCTCCCGTAGCTTCCTGCAGGCAGTGGCAAAGCTTTATCCCGATGTGGGCTATTACAAGCCCCACACCGGTGACCAATACAGCGTATCCGGCATCACCTTTGATGTGCTCTATACCACGGAAGACCGCTATCAGCCCAACAGCAGTAACAAGCTGATCCTTGGAGATTCCTCCTGCATTGCCTATACCCACGAGAACAACACCTCTCTGGTGGTACAGGTCCGGATGGACGGGAAGAAGATCCTCCTGACCGGTGACCTGCAGAAAGCAGATGCTACCCTTATGGCCATGTATCCTGCCTCTGTACTGCAATCCGATGTGTTGCAGATCCCCCATCACGGCATTGATAACCATACGACCCTTGCAAAAACCGTTGCTCCTGCCATCGGCTTCACCAATCAGTCCAAAAAGGCTGTCATGAGCAGGGAGCTCTATTACAACAACAATTCCGGTTGGTATCCCTATATCGGACAGATCTATTATGCAGGAACGGAAACCGTAGGCTATGCCGCAGACAGCGGAGTGTTCTACCGAAAAGCCTTTGAGGGCTACGACAATCTGAAATGGTCCGACTATGTCTACGAGCTTGGAAAATCCAATCCTCAGAACGGGGAAAATGCCGTAAAGGATCCCGAAACCTATTACCGCTATACCCAAGCCACGGAGATCACGACCTCCAACCGCCCCTATATTATCGTGGATGATAAATTGGGCAGAGTTCTATCCTATGATGCCATAGGAGACGGAGGCGTGACCGATGCTCTGCCGGCTTTCTATGACGGAACACATTATTACTTCTCCGACTCTCAGCGCCGGCTGGTCAACTGGCTCATCAAGTATACCACCGCCGGAACAGTATCCGACCGTGCCGTGAGTTCCGCCGTTACCACCTACTATGAAAGGGTCATGATCAAAAAGTGGAGCGATGACTACTGGGGAACTCCCACCAAGAATCATGCCATCACCATCGGCAAGGATGATACCTTCACCTCCGAGGGCATGTTTGACACTTGGGCCTCCTTCTCCCAGCAGTTTTACACCAGCAGTAACTACACATGGATCGACAAGCTGTCGGACAACAGCTTCGTGATCTACCGCAACGACAACGGCACCTATTACCCCCTGTACCGTGACGGAAATATTGCCACGGAGCGAGGCTGGGGCATCAGCAAGCTGAGCCAATCCAAAATCAACAGCATGCGCAAATATGTAAAGACCCGCCTGTATTCCTACGAGGAGACCCCCTCTAATATGCTCCTCAGTTGGACCGGACACAAGGACTACTATGTCCGGACGGGAATTTCGGAAACGGATCTGATCAACATGCTGATCTCCGATATCCGTGTGAACTATTCCTTCGATACCTTTGACGGCACAGGCGAGATCTTCCACACCTCCCAGAACAAAAAGAATGCAGGAACTTATTGGTTCACCTACTCCCCTGCCTATGATCCCAATGTAGCAAGGGACTATACCGCAACCATCAACTACCGCTCCGCCAATGGAACTGTCCTGTCTCCGGGCAGCTTCACCGTCCACACAGCAGAAAGACCTGCGGAAGAGACCCAAGTCCTGTACTTTGGCTTTGATGACAGCACCGCAGATCGAAACAGATATTATTTCCAAGAGCAGTACGGAGCAACGAATTTTGACGGTAGCTCCCGTTGGGTCTTTACGGAGCAGAACCTCTCTACCGGCAAAACCGGCTCCGCTTCCGGCTTTGTGAACAAGGCAGAGGGCAATCTTGTTTACCGCATCCCCACTGCCGCAAGCTCCTACTCTGCCCAAACCTACTGTCTGGGGAATACACCCCTGAACTACGATCCTTCCCATGCACAGGTGGCGCAGATCCGTTTCCGGCTCGACAATCTAAAGAACACCTCCACAGAGCAGGGTTCCCTTCGCCTTTGGTACATTGGTTCCGACGGTGCACCGATCCAAGGAAAGGAAGCTGTCATAAGCTTCGACTGTGGAGAGTTTGAGGAGAAATACAAAACCCTTACCATCCCTCTGGAAAGCTATACCGGAGAGGTTAAGGGAGTCCAGCTGGAATTCAGCGTACCGGCTCTCAAGGATACCGCCAAGGAAGGTGCGATCTATGTGGACTTCCTTTACACAGGCCCCAAAGCCCAAGCACCCGAAGGCCAGTATACCGTGACCTTCCAAGACGCAGACGGAAGCCTCCTTGCCCGTCAAGTTGTTGCATTGGGAGACCCTGCCATATATGAAGGCCCCACTCCCACCAAAGCCCCCGATGAAACTTATCACTACAGCTTCAGCGGTTGGGAGCTGCCTCTTGAGGGCATTACCGCAGATTTGACAGTGACCGCCACCTACAGAGCAGATGCCCACAGCTATGTGTACAGCACCATTGACGCTCTGACCCACAGAGCAAGCTGTTCCCTCTGCCAAATGGCAAGCCTCGCACCCCATGTGTTTACAGAGGGTCTCTGCCTTTGCGGAGAAGCAGAACATAAAGAACCCCTGTTGGACCCGGCCCTCAAATTGGGACACAGTCTGAATTTGGCAAGTGACATTTCCATGAACTTCGCTGTGGCAAAAAGTCTCCTTGCAGACTTTGACATGGACACGGTCTATGTGGAGAGCACCTTGGATATCTATGAGGGTAGCCGGAAGGTAGGTACCGAAGTCTTCCGTCTGGAGCCGGTACAGAAAGGCAATTATTATTACTTCACCCTCACGGGTATTACGGCGGTGCAAATAAATGACGGCATTACCTCCGTCCTCTACGGCACCAAGGCAGGACAGCCCTACTGCTCCCCCACAGATGAGTACAGCGTAGCCACCTATGCCTATGCCCAGCTGAGCAAAAGCAATGCGGGAGACAAGCTGAAACAGCTTTGCGCCGACCTCCTGCGTTACGGTGCTATGACTCAGACCTTCAAGGATTACCGCACCGATCACCTTGCAGATGAATACATGACCCAAGAGCAAAAAGCCTACCTCAGTTCCCTCAATGCCGTAGCCTTCGGAAACCTCAACAGTGTTGGGACGGATTTGGCGGCTCCCACCGTCACATGGGCAGGCAAGGCACTGGATCTGGCTTCCAAGGTGACTGTCAAGTATATCTTCGATCCCTCTGCTTATCCGGGACAGGTAAAAGATCTGAGCCTCCATGTTGCCTACCTTGATGTGGAAGATGTTGTGCAGGAAGCGGTCATTTCCCAAAGTGAGGTTTATGACAGTGCCCGCGGTCTGTATGTTTTCTCCTTTGACGGTCTGCTGGCGGCAGAACTCCGCACAGCCATCTCCGCCCGGATCTACGCCGGCACAACACCCGTATCCCAAGTCCTCCGCTACAGCCCCGACACCTACGGCAACAACAAGACCGGAGCCTTAGGAGAGCTGTGCAAGGCACTGTTTGCGTATAGCGATTCCGCAAAGGCATACTTTACAAATTGAAAATTGCAAATTTCCCATAACGCACAAAACACCGCTTGCCGACCCTCAACAAGTCGGCGAGCGGTGTTTTTCAATTTTCTATTCCAAAGCGCAACCAATTTCAGTTTATCGGCCTATTTGATTTTCGCACATGCAAGCGTAAGAATATGTAGCGCCGATCAGTGATGGTTGCTACGAAGGAAGTCGATAATGTGTGCGATTGAAACTATCGCAGGCTTTAAACAGACCGACAAATTTCAGTTTATCGCTCTGATGATTTGACACTTTGTGTCATGAATTGATGCGGGGCATCATGATTTCTCGCTACGCTCCATGATTTGAATTGCCAAAAAACAATGTGCCGTAAGGCACAAATCATGCCGTAAGGCA
>JAZMZW010000185.1:0-31214 GCA_045586205.1 Faecousia sp.
AGGAGACCTTCTAACTCCTAAAATCCGGCTTTCTTCAGATTCCACCTCACGATGGACACCCTTGCCTTTGGCTAAACCTTCCCACTACCGGGCGGCTTCGGGACTTTCACCCTATAGAAATGTGTGCCCACCGGGCGCACAGGAACACCCACGCTGTGCAGATTGCAATTTCTGTACAGTGTGGGTGTTGCTGTATCCATATGTTCTCTCGATTCTCCCCGGGGTCGCTCCCGGGGAGTGGTGATTTAGCTCGTAAAGTAGATCTTCGCGCTGTCAGAGTAGGCAAAGAGGGCCTTGCACAAATCCAGTAGATCCCCTGTTTTTCCGTTGCCGTAGGTGTCTGCGCTGTACTGCAAGGTACAGGACAGAGGAGTTTCGCCGGCGTAGATCTGAACAGATACGACAGAACGGAGTTCTGCTGCTAAGAGGGTATCCAAGGTAAATGCGTAATAATTCACCTCGGAATTGTACAGCTCAACATCTGTCAGGGTCAGAGAATTTTCTGTTCCGCTGCTGTCTGCATAACGCACACGAAGGCTCAGATCGGAGATATCCCCGGTGTAGGTGCCCATGGAGAAGACGAACTTCAGGCAAACCTTAGATTCCAGATTCAGAGCCTTTCCCCGCCATAGGATGGGAGCGTTGGTTAGATCGGAGAGAACCTTGTTGGTATTGCCGAAGGTAACTGCCTCAATGTCACTGAGATAGGCCTTCTGCTCCACGGTCATGTTCGCATCTGCCAACTGATCCAAACGGTAGGACTTAAAAATCTGTGCCTTTGCACCGTATCTCAGCAGGTCTGCGCAAAGGATCTTCAGACTGTCGGAAACAGGCTTGTTCATCTGGGAGTAAGCATAGTCCGCAATACTGTAATCATCCACAGGAGAATAGAATACCTGACCGTTCTTCGTGCCGTAAAGGACAGAGCGGATCCGATCATTCATCTGTACGGCGGTAAGACCTTCTACCGTGAAGTAATAGAAGTTCCCCCGGGCTACAGGCAGAATCTTAACTTTTTGGGTTTCCGTCTTGGTATTCCCTTCGTAAACATCCAGCTCTGTCTCCACATAGACTGTGGTCATATCGAAGCCCTCTAAGAATGTCTCGGGAATCACTAAATTCACGGAAATGTCACTTGCCAAATTCAGGGAATGTCCCAGTTTCCAGGTTCCTTCCTCCACAGGGGGCGGAGTACCGACCTTGCCGCAAGAGCACAAACCGTCGGTATAGCTATGGGCTTCTTCCTTAAACTGCGCAGTAACGGTCATATCCCCGCTCACCGCAGACAAATCCTTATCCCAGCCCGTGAATATATAGTGAGATTCCTCTGTTGCTGTCTTAGTAGGCTGAGAGCCTGTATAAGAAGCAGCCGTGCCCTTGACCACTGTTTGGGTAGCCAAAGTCGCTCCGTCTCCGTCCAGATATGTAACAGTCGCACTTCCCGTAGGCACGAATGTCACAGGGCCTACATAGATGTAATCCACTGTGATCACACCTGTTTGCGCGGAGCTGATACTTTCTATGCCGGCAAACTGCAAACGAAGGGCTGTAATCTTTTCCGCTGCCTTAACTGCCTGACTCACAGGGAATGTGGCGGTAATATAGGTATCACCGTTGAGTTCCTCCGCGGTAAGGTAGTATACATCCGTTCCCGCGTTTCGAATTGTATCCGAGCCAAGAGGATGGGACTTTACGGTACTGTAGAAATAAAGAGTCGCTTTCGCTACGTCATATGCCTTGAAATTTTTCAGCTTAAAGCGGAACTGAACCACTTCGATATTCTTGGTATCATACTCCAAGGTGAGGCAATCGCTGATGGAGGGAGAGGCCTGCACATACAGAGATCCCCTATTGGCCTCAGATGTAACATTCAAGGTCATGCTTCCACCATCTGAAGAAGAAAACACCGGTTGGGCAAGTCTGGAATTCTGTATCCATCCCCCCACATCCAGGTTTACATTGCCGTAGGTCTGGCTCAGATACCGTTCCTGATCCCGATCCGTGTCAGTAAAGTCCACGAAGAAATTAGAAGGCGCATCTGATTCCTGTCCAACGTAGATATAGTCCACAACGATCTTCCCAAAGGCACCGGCCGTCCGACTCTTTGTGTGGAGGAATCGAATTCCCAAGGACTTCAAATAATCCGCTGCTTTCAGACTGTCATTGATGGGGATCCGTACAGTTTGCCATTGTCCGTCCGTAATCGTGAAGGAAGCATACGCCGTGGAATTTTCAGAGGTTACACCCCCGGTTTCCTGCATGGCAATGAGTTGCAATGCGGGCATCTTCCCCTCCGAATTTGTCAGGTCATGGGTTTTGAAGCGAACCTCCACGATCTCTGCCTGAGAGGGATCATAGGACAGGGGGTGGTTCTCATCCTCTTCTGCATCCGCATAGGCTCGAGGAACGGCTGTTGTACCCAAACAGATGCCGTAGCTATCCTCCGCTCCCGGAGCCATTGTGTCGTCCCCACCTGTATACAAGGTCATGATACCTTCCACAGGATCCGATTGATAATAGCCTCCTGCGTTCCCGCTATAGGCTGTGGCCCATGCCGGATCGGTGTTGTCATCAAAATCATGACCGCCATACGCCCCCTCTGCATAGCGTGGGACAGAGCCATCCTTCCCGAAACCGAAGTATAGGCTATGGGTCTTTCGTCCGAGGTAAATGTAGTCTACTGTTGCCATGCCCTCACGCATATAGGCGAATCGGAAAGAAATGGCCCGAATGTTCCCGCAGGAGGCAATTTTCTTATCACCGAGATCCAGTGTAAGGGTGACATACTCCCCTTCTAAACTGCCTCCCTGCATACACTCCTTGGGAATAGACAGCTTTATGGTCTCCTTCCACTCATTGGGCAGTACAGAGCTGCCGCTCCACCGTTCTGCCCCCTCAGGGAGATAGGTTAGATGAATACAGGGATCCGAGCTTCCATACTGTATCACATCCTCTAATTTCAAGCGGATCTGTAGGATCTCGGCATTGGATGCCTTGAAATTCAGGTTCAGATTGTCTGTAATGTTGGAATTCCAAGCAAAATTATCCTTGGAATCAGAGGGTTGAATATAGGTATTCCATTCAGAAGGATTGCCTTCACTGTCTGTTCTGTTCGTCATGGGGAAGGTCAGCATACCGCCATCAATGGTCAGTGCATCTGTGTCGATCCCCTGGACTGCCCAATTGGAAGGATCAGAATAGTTATGAAAACCGTAGAGCATATTCAGGTTCTTCCCGGAATTTCCCTCAGCAAAGTCAAAGAGAAGCTGTTGGGAGTCTGTAAGGGAAAATTCACCGGAAATAGAAGCACCCTTGGAGCCGCTGAAGTCAATCTGAATGTTAGTCTCGGCTCCGCCGGATACTGTCATACGACTGTCCATATCCCAACTATAAAGAGGACTGTGAATCGTAACGGTTCCTGATGTCAGCTCCTGGGTAGGATCAGAGGCCACAAGGGTATACATACCGTCCTTTTCCCGTACCATGAGGATCATGGGCTTGTCTACGGTAATATTTCCGTAGGTGCCCGGCTTCCAGAAAACCATAGCGGTAATACCAAGGGTATTTTCCCTGACTACATGGAGGGAGGTAGTGTTCTTAACAATAGAGATATCCGGCCGCTTGCTGTAACCCTGTGTTTCTTCCGAGGTCATACCGGGGAGCATCACATAGCTGTAGCTACCGTTAACAGGCCGGGAGCCGTGGTCGATCCATAGCTCTAAGAAGCTATGCTTGCCGTTCCTGGCAGTAGTGCTTAGAGTCATTTTGTTAAAATCATCATTGGTGTCGTCCCCGTCCGCTGAGGATTCCCGATAGGTCTTGTTGAGCGTCACATTGCCTCCCTTGGGGAATACATAGCCACCGAAGTTTCCGGCATATACCCACTGGGGATCCGAAAAACTCTTGGGAGAAAAAGCGTTAACCTTTTCCATGGTCACACCGTCAACGATAATATCCTCCGTACCGTAGGTAGTTACACCGTTAACCTTAGTCTTTTCTGTCAACTCTCGATTATCCACATAGGTGTAGACAGAATTACTGCGCGTGCTGAAGTCAATATCACTGCCTACGCAGACAATTTCGTTATCGAACATAAAATAAGACTTCTTCGCAGTCAGATCCGATGTCAGAACCTGCTTTAAGTTATTCTGCACTACAGGGTTCTTAACCTTTCGTTTCTCCGCAGCGGATTCCTCGGCGCTCCAGCTATATGCCTCGAAGTCCATTGCGGCAGCAATAAACTGTCCGTCCAGCTCCGCACCCCCAACAAAGGCACCGGCATCCAAGCCATCCTTATTCTTATCTTGAATCCATCCGGAGGAGGTATAAGTCATACCGGGGAAATAAGGTAACTTCTCACAGTTAGGCTCACGAATGGTGCTGTTTTCCTCTGTTGTACCGGGCATACGATACATATTGGCAAAAAGGTTAAAATCCATGCCGTACTGATCATAAGAGATAGTGGTTTTATCATCATACACAAAGATCGCACCGTCGCCGGTGTACCAGCCGTAACGGTTACAACCAAGAATACTCTCGTGGGTAGCAATCCGTCGAGAACTCATAGCGAGGCCTACTGTATAATTTTCCGTATGCTGTACCCCACGGTCCGTTCGATAGCGCATATGGGCATAGGTGTTCCCAAGCTCAGGCATATTGTATTCAAAGATACACTCCTTCAGACGCTGGACCAGCATCACATTTCCCAGAGACACCGCCAAGGCGGAATAGAGCTTCTTGGTTTCCTCTTCTGTATCCCGTACCACTGCCTCACGGATGAATTGTATGAGCTGAATATCATCCTCCGGCTCAAAGCATCCCAAGAGCTGCAGTGCACCCACAATCGCATAATGCCCGTGATCCCGTCCGCTACCGGGGAATCTGCCGTTACTCTGTAGCATGGCAACACCGTTGTGCATGACAGGCATGAAGGTTTTGAGGATCCAATCCATCTGAATATGTCTGTCGGGAGCATCGGGCTCAAAAGCCGTTCCCGCCATGACATAATAGCTACCGATAATTCGTTCCGCAAGGTTCTGCCCACCGTAGCCGCAATCATAGGCATAGTAGTCATGTAAAATATAGGAATAATCTTCCTGCACCCCGTTGCCGCCGTCATTCATAGCAAGCAAGGACACCAGATTGTCTCTCGTCTCCTCGATCAGGCGGACATCCTCCTGCAAGGCACCCATCATACCACAGATACGCAAGCGGGTACGGCGGTAGCTAAGGGTGTTCTCGTCAGTTTGTCCGGCATTATCAGGCCTAAGGGTATCGAGCAAATCCAGAGATGTAGCCATCAGCTCTTCGGCTATATTCGCCTCGGCAGTGGACTCATAGGGATACAGAACCAGAAGGGTTTGCAGAATCTCGTCAGGTGCGCCGAAGGCATAATCCCACCAGTTATAATAAGTAGTGGCTGTAGGGCTGGATTTCTGCTCCGCCCATCTGTCCCGATTGTAGAAGGAGCTTCCCTTTTCCAGACCATAGAATATGGCATCCCGAAGCTCCCGATTCCGATAGAGTTCTCGACGCACAAGTTTTCCGCTGCTGTCTTTGTAAGTATAAACCGCTCCCTTGGTACCATAGGCCTTCGCCATATGCGTGAGAGAAACAAACTGGTTGCGCATCACATTACTGCCTACGGTAACGGTGATATCGGTAGTCCCGAAAATTCTGCCGGGATTAGAGCAATTTTCCTCCAGATCCAGCCAATATCTACCGCCATTATAGCTGATCCCGGAGGTGGTTATTCCTGCACTGTTGGTAACACCCACGATTTTTTTGATTTCAGGATCCGTCCAATCTACCGTATCGTCACCACAGATAGACGCCTTCCAATTCTTCCGCAAGGCATCCCAATCCCCGGTTGTGTAGGATGCTCCCGAGGCCCCAAAACCGGTCCCGGGAAGCAAAGACAGAACCATCGCTACTAAAATCAACAGGCTGATTAATCGTTTCGTCATAATCCGATCTCTCTTTCTTTTATAACCTATCTACATTATCATATTTCTCTTATGATTTGTCAATAGGAAACATACCATAAACAACCTGCAATATCGCTGCCATAGGGATAGATGAAGATGTCTGTATTACTAACAATGGGCTGAACATCTTCTTCCCAACGGCTTACGTTACGGGCAAGGTTCTCATCAGAAATAGAACCATAAGAAGGATGCCCATAGCTATAACTCGCGATTTCCCGGCCATGATCAATGAGCCATTGATTGACCTTTGAATGGGGCATACCAAAACTTCACTAAAAGTTGCATATTTTGAATGTTTATGGTATAATTTTCAAAAAAGGCGGGGTGGTATATGAAATTGTACGGACCCGTTGGACAAGCAGCTCTCGATTTAATCGTTGCGGCAGATTGCTATTCCTATCCCCCCCAAGATTGCCTGCCACGGGCCGGCTGAAAAGAAAGGATGTTTTTATGTTTAAAAAGAAAGTTCTGATTCTGTTGCTGATAGTGTGTATGCTTCTGCCATGCCTACCCGTACATGGGGAGACTGCAGGGAGTAGTTTCACAGCAAATCAGTTGCTCTGTGCTGAGAAGCCCTTTGATGCCATGCCCAATACACTTGAGGCCTGGGTCTACTTCCCTGCTGATACTGATCCCAGTCACCGCGGAGGTGCCATTCTAAGCAATTACCACGAGCTGAGTCGTGGATCATTCTGCTTCGAGATCTATACCAACGGCAATCCCAGAATTTATTACGTGGATCGCAACGGTCGTAAAACAAGTGCGGTCTTCCATACGGTCAATGTGTATAACGGTCAATGGACCCATATTGCCCTGGTACGGGACGAAAGCCGCAATACTATAACCTGCTACGCAAATGGCGTAGCAAAGGAAAGCGCAACTGTGGTGGCTGAAAGCCTTCCTCCTCTGGGGGTTCCTTACATAGGCGGAGATTCTCGCAAGAACAACACCGAATCTTTCAAGGGCAAGCTTCGTTCCGTTGTTGCCTATGCCGACATGCGTTCCCCTCAGGAGATCCAAGAGGACATGGTCAGCCCCGGGAACAGAAAAATCCTTGCTCACTGGGATCTGAGCACCCCCGAGGAAAGCTACGCAGATCTGAGTGGTAATGGCTACAATGTGGCAGCCACTCCTTTGGGCAAGTCTTTCCGAGCTGACGAGATATACACTTTGTCTAACAAACTCGACACTCTGCCGAAGACCTTTGAAGCCTGGGTCAAGTTCCCTGCAAACGCCGGAAATACCCGTGGCGGCGTGATCCTTGGTAATTACGGAGCTTCTTACCGAAATGTATTAAGCTTTGAGATCCACCAAGGAGGCAACCCCCGTCTGTATTGTACCGACGGATCCGGTGTAAACAGCAACCTCATTTTCTCCTCTGTTAACGTATATACGGGAGATTGGGTACATATTGCCATTGTCAGAGATACAGATGCCAAAAAAGCCCACTGCTATATTAACGGAAGCTTGGCAGAAAGCTTGGATATGAACATGACGGAGTATGTCCCCTCTTCGGAACTGATTTTGGGTGGAGATGCCCGTAGCCATAATACCCAGTATTTCAAGGGACAGCTTCGTTCTGTGTCCATCTATTCCCATGTCAGAACCTCGGAAGAGATTGCCACCGACATGTCCACAATCCGTAATGACGAGCCTCTGGCTGTGTGGGATCTGCGTTCCAACGCTTACAGCTATATGAATCTAAGCGGCAAAAACTACGCTGTCAATCGCAATCCTGTGGGCATGAGTTTCAATGCAAACGTGACCTATGAAACTGCCAAGGCTGTCGCCAATATTCCCGGTACCGTAGAGGGATGGATCCACTTTCCCTCCACCATGGATCCCAGTCAAAGAGGAGGCGTCATTTTCGGCAATTATCCCAACAGCAACAAAAATGTATTCAATGTAGAGATCACCACAAAGGGTGTTCCCCGTCTGTATTGTATAGATAGCAATGGCACTGTAACCAATGTACCATTCTCCTCGGTAAACGTTTATACAGGACAGTGGCTCCATCTGGCAATCGTAACAAACTTCGCCGAGAAGGAGGCCCACTGCTACATTAATGGCGTATTAAAGCAGACCGTTTCTCTGGCCGTGGAGAACTTCCCTCTATCCGGTTCTATGATCGTCGGCGGAGATTACCGTGACAGAAATGCCCAGTATTTTAAGGGACAGATCGAATCTTTGGCTGTGTACAAGGACATCCGTACAGCCGCCGAAATCGCCGAAGATATGAATCAACTTGGGCAAGGAGATCCCCTTGCTTATTGGATTCCCGAGCACAATGCATACAGCATCCCGGATCTCAGTGGGAACGGCTATACCCTCAATGGTAATTTCTACTGGATGGACAGTAAGGAGCCGGCTACAGGCTATGATTACACCTTCGCTGTGGTCGGTGATACCCAGAAGGTTACTTATTATGACTATCAGAACGGTACGAAGAACCTAAACAAGATCTATGACTGGATCCTGTCCCAAAAGGATCAGCAGAACATCCAATATGTTATGGGTCTGGGAGATATTACGGAAAAAGGTAACATAGATGCGGAATGGGATCTGGCTCTGGAAGCCATCGGTCGGTTAGACGGACAGATCCCCTATTCTCTGGTTCGCGGAAATCATGATAATTCCAAAAAGATGAATCAGTATTTCAAGGATCTGAGCAAAACTCCCTACAGCACCACTTACTCCGGCAGTTATGACGGAAACGTAAACAACACCTGGCGCACCATTACCGCCGGATCCATGAAAGTCCCCTACCTGATCCTCACCTTGGACTTCGGTATTACAGACCAGATTATCACCTGGGCCTCAGAAATCATTGAAGCGCATCCCCATCATAATGTGATCATTACCACCCATGCTTATCTGTTCCGAGATGGCACCACCTTGGACAGTGGGGACAGCGCTCCTCCCACCAACGCCAATCCTGCCTATAACAACGGCGACCAGCTGTGGGAGAAGTTTGTTCGCAAACACAAAAACATTGTCTTTGTCCTCAGTGGTCACGATCCCTCCAGTCAGATCGTATACCGTCAGGACCCCGGGGATCATGGCAACATTATCACCCAGATGCTCATTGATCCCCAAGGAGTGGACCAAAGCACCCTGACAGGTGCAGTTGCCCTGTTCCACTTCAGCGCAGACGGAAGACAGGTAGAGGTGGAGTATTATGCCACCATACAGGAGAAGTACTTCATGAGTTCCAACCAGTTCACTATGACTGTGGATGGAGTTGTCCATACCGAGGTTGTGGATGCCGCCGTTGCTCCCACCTGTACCGCAACGGGTCTCACAGAAGGAAGACACTGCTCTGTATGTAATGCAGTTCTCATCGCTCAGGAAGTCGTTCCTGCAACAGGTCACAGCTACACTTACAAAGCAACAAAGAATCCCACTACCTCTGCAACCGGTACTTTGACCGGTACTTGCTCCAAGTGTTCCGGCACAACTACCGTGACTCTGCCCAAGCTGAACACCACGGACTACACTAAGACCGTGACCAAGGCTGCTACCTGCACCGTCCCCGGCTTAGACACTTATCGCTGGAATACAAGCACTTACGGCAGTTATTCCTTTACAGCTAAGACCGAAACCTTGGGGCATACAGTGGTCAACGGCTTGTGCAGCACTTGCGGCAAAAAGTATGCAGGTACGCTCCTGCATTTCGCAGCAGGAAGCCCGGAGCTTGATTTCGCCTGGAATATCCTGCGCCAATGCTCCAAGCCTACCTTTGATACCACAGGCACAGGTTTTGCAAAGGGTACGATCTCCAGCCCGGGTGGGGGAGCAAGTACAGATATTTACTTGGGGATGCAGGCAGCAAATAACCCGGATAACCTGAAGCACACCCTCTTGACCAAGGACGAGATATTCCAGATCAGATTCAAGTTAGATTTGAATATCCCCATTCCTGACAACAGTCGTACAAAATTCTACTTGAAGACCAATGATGTAGCTGAGGAAGGAGTCTATTCCGAAACCTATCGGGTCTATACCGACAAAGAAACCAAGGATGCTCAGGGCTTCAGTATCGCAACTATGACCATTCCCGATACTCTGGTGGGCAAGGTCATCGAGACTCTGCGAGTGGATTTCTTGGATCGGATAGGATCTGTGGAAATGGAAGGCAGCTATACCATTGACTATATCTATATGGGCCCCGGTTGCACTGCTCCGAACCCCGTCCATACCTATAGCTATGCTGCCACAACAACCCCGACCCTTACTGCAACGGGCACACTTACAGGCACCTGCAAATTCTGTGGTTATAAGATCACCCTGACTCTTCCCAAGCTGAATACCACGGACTACACTAAGACCGTGACAAAGGCTGCCACCTGTACCGCAAGCGGTACAGATACCTACAAGTGGAAGACCACCACATACGGTACTTTCAGCTTCACTGCAACCACTAAGGCAAAGGGCCATACCGAAGTTGTAGATACCGCTGTTGCTCCCACCTGTACCACAACCGGTCTCACGGAAGGCAAGCACTGCTCTGTATGTGACAAGGTTCTGACCGCACAGGAAGTTGTTCCTGCAACAGGTCATACTTCCATCTACACTCCCAGGGATGAAGAAATCCACATCATCACCTGCGAAAACTGCGATCTCATCGAGGAAGCCAACCACAACTACACTGATGGCCTGTGTATCTGCGGGGAAAGAGAATCGAAGGAGCCTGTAGAAGATCCCAAGCTGAGGCTGAGTCACTCCCTGAACCTTGCCGATGATATTTCCATAAACTTCGCAGTTTCCAAGACTGCATTGGCAGGCTTTGATCTTTCTACCGTTTATGTGGAAAGCATCATGGAAACCAACACAGGTGAGGGCAAGACGGAAACTACCACCATCAGACTGGAACCTGTAGACAGGGGAAACTACTATTATTTCACTCTTACAGGCTTAACTGCTGTAGAGATGAAGGATCGGATTACTTCCACCCTCTACGGAACAAAGGACGGTCAGCCCTATATCTCCCCTGTAGATGACTACAGCATTGCAGATTACGCCTATTCCCAGCTGAATAATCCTGTAGCCTCTCAGAGCCTGAAGACCCTCTGCGCAGATCTTCTCCGCTACGGTACAAAGGCTCAGATCTTCAAGGGCTACGGTACGGATAACCTTGCGGATGCGGAAATGACAGAGGAGCAGATGGCGTACTTATCTGATATTGACGCAGTCGTCTTTGGAAACACCAATACGGTGCTGAACGATTTGGAAAATGCCCCCATTATCTGGGCCGGCAAGTCCTTAAGCCTGGATTCCAAGGTTAGCCTGAAGTTTGTATTTGATACCAAAGCTTACAGCGGACAAATCGACGGATTGACCCTCCGAGTAAGCTATGAGGACATGACCGGGGCTTCTAATACAATTACCCTTACAAGCCCCGAGCTCTATAATGCAAGCCGAGGCTATTACGCCTTTACTTTGGATGCCCTCCATGCCGCAGAGTTGCGGACGGCAGTATCTGTCCAAGTCTTTGCCGGCCAGACCCCTGTATCCTGCACCTTGCAGTACAGCGCAGACACCTACGGCAACAACAAGACCGGCCCCCTGCTGGATCTGTGCAAAGCCCTCTTTGCCTACTCCGACAGTGCAAAGACCTACTTCAGAAGTTGAAAGTAGAAAGTTTTCATAAATTGAATATTTAATTTAAAGGGTCTATTGAGAAAGGAAACCTTTCCCGATAGACCCTTTCTCCAACTCGCAATATTTTGCCAAATCACAGCTTATACTTATAAAACGGTTTAACCGTTTTATTATGCCGCTTATAAGCGGCATGGCGGCAGAGCCGCCAAGAAATGCCGTGTAATACTGCTCTTGCCGCCATAGGCAGTGCTGGATATTCATCCTGCAATAAAATGGTTTTCAAACCATTTTATCAAGAAACAGTATTATGTTGCACAGACCGAACGAGAATTTATCCGCCAGCGACAAAAAGAAGGCATTGCCGCAGCGAAATCCCGTGGCGTAAAATTCGGTCGTGAGCCCATGGCAATGCCAAGGGAATTCGAAGGTGTCCGACGGCAGTGGGAGCAGGGAAAACTGTCTGCAAGAGGGGCCGCCAAAGAACTGAGCGTGAGCCATAACACCTTCTTAAAATGGGCACGGCATGAAAATTGTGGAGAAAAAAGTACACTTTTTTTACCAAATGAAAAATCTTAAAAAATGAAGAGTATCGTGTTATCAAACATTACATAACAAACAATTACTATACTGGTCATGAAAGTGTACTTTTGTGAACAAAAAGTATTGCAATTTGGAAAGTTTTATTATATGATAAAATAGTTATGGAATGTCGTTGGGGAAAAAGGTACACTTTCCACCAGGACAGAGGAACAGGAGATTATGGAAAAACGTCCCTTGCTTCCTTAACTTCTATAAAGGACTGTCAGCCAAAAATCATTTGCAAATGATTGGCACTCCTTTTATTGCGGAGTAATTCTTTGGCTTTGGAGAAATAAGATGTGGAATATTATAAAGGAGGAATTTATAGTGAAAAAACAAATCACCCGCTTGGTATCCCTGATGTTGCTCATTGGGCTCTTGGCAGGAATGGTGCCCACAAGGGCCCTTGAAGCAGAAACACGGGAGCTTGCTCCTGTGAGACAGGCGGAAGCCCTTGCATCCAGAGCACAGGAGCTTTCGGCTAAAATTGCAGCTATGGCTGACGGGGGCAACTGGAACGGGCAGATCAACCTGAGTCTTCTATCGGCGAACAGGCCGCTTATGAACGGCTTACGGGGAGCGTATTACCTTGTTCTTAAGACCAGTCCCACTGCTGACGATGATGAGTTCTTCCTGTTCGACGGCAGCGTAGACACTACCAACGGGACCATCCCTGCCATCAATGGTATGGACCTCCAAAGTCCTACCCTTGCAATTTTGTCTGGTGCAGATCCTAGCAAGGCGATCCATTTGGTTTCCTACGGAGAGGGCGACGCAGCTTCCCAATATTTTCTTCTAATGGGAGCAAATAAGGATAAACAGTTGGGAATCACCGATGATGGCGAAACAGTCCTGGATGAACGAAAAAACAGCAATAAAGCCATGAGCTTCTGCCTGGATGCCAAGAGTAATTGGGCTTTTCATATCCGCTATCAAGTTTCCGGACAGGACTATTTTTTGGTTTTTGATACGGTCAATCGGTGCTTCCGTTGGAGCAGTGAATCGGTCCATAGTCCATCGAGTGATGATCAACTGGCACGCATGAATCTGTATGCCCTGTGGTCTACTGAGGCCCTTCACGGGGCTATAGAAGAGGTTACCTATCTTTTGGACGACCCCGGTGCTTACCCCGAAGAGCTTTACGGAGAGTTCCTGGAAGAACTCGGTGCCTCCGTCGAACTATTCACCATCCGAAACGGATTCCCCCAAAAGGCCGAAGATGCTCTCAGTATAGAGGATCACTATCAGGAGGAGCTGGACCGACAGACAAACGCCCTGTTAGGCTATAAGACCCTCTTAGGCTCTGAGAGGGAATACATCGACATTCCTGTTGAGATCCTGGACTTCCGTGCAGATAATATGCTGTTCCAAAATATGGGCGGATTTTCCTTGCGTTATGACTATCGGGATTTCAATGAAGGAACCGGCAAGTATAAGGTCTTTTGTCAAATACCGGAGCTGCCTGGATATCTTGATCCTCCTTTGAAGAATCTTTTGAGTGGTGAAAATAACGATCATATCCGAGTGGGTTTAACAAAGCCCAAGCTCGTTGGTGGTAAGCCGGTTTACGAGGAGAAAACCATTGCATATGTTGCAAAGGGCATTTTGGTCCATACCATAAATTCTTTTGATGCGAAGGCTCCGGGCTGGAACAGAAAATTCTTTGAAATGAAGGCTGCAGGCAATCTGGAACTTGGTACTTGGGATGATACACAGGGAAAGCTCGTTGATGACAGAGGGAATGTAACAGGTAAAAACGGAGACCATTTGCTATGGTCTGAGGTTACAACAGCCTTTGATTTGGCTTACTACATTCTGCACTATATGTGGTCTGAAGCTCCCGAAGGGGATCTTTTGGATGGTCAATACTGCTATAATATGCCTGTGGAGAGCCGGGAGGTCATGCGCCTTTATAAAGACCCTGACAGCGGAAACTATCTTCTCGATGCGGAAAAGGAAATGGGCTATTCCGGGAAGTATATTCTCAATTCTGACGGTGCTCAGCCGGGGAAAACGGATTCGTCTCATCCCTGCTTCGCCCCAGTTGACGGTCTCGGATTCGAGACTCCCGAAATCATGGGCGGAAAATATGATACGGATTCCGGAGGTTACTCGACTGTTATGGCAGGTTATGATGCATATGACAGCAACTTCCTTTTTACCTTACATGCCCGTGGAGCCTTCATCTATTCAAAAGAGGAGAACCAGACGTTTACCTTCAGAGGGGACGATGATGTTTATTTCTTTATCAACGACACCATCGCATTGGATATGGGTGCAGCTCATAATCGGATGGAGAGATCCTTAGAGCTCAATGCCGTGGCTGATACTCTGGGCCTTGTGGATGGACAGTGCTACAACTTTGATATGTTCTATGCAGAACGAAACCCCAGTAAGGCTAACCTGCGTTTTGAAACCAACATTCAGATCGTTTCCCGTGACGGAAAGACCAGCAAGGCGCAATATGCCCACACGAATGATGGCGAGGACCTGGTTAACCAGACCACAGGTCTTGGACAGCCTATTGAGGATCATCAGACCGTCAATGTAGGGGAAGTCGTGGCATACGGCTTCGGTATCCTCAATGATAAGGACACCACTCTGATCAATGCATCCTTCCGGGATGACAGCTTGGGGGTAAACATTTCTCCCGACAACCTGACCCTTTGTGATAAAGACAACGATTTCCGGAAGAACAATGGTATTGAAACCACCATCAATAACATTCGGGTCTATTATCGCAGCCATACAGAAGGGACTGTAACCACAGCTGCCCCACAGGAGATTAGCTATCATCAGCTCCTTGAAATACTGGATCAAGGGACTTCTCCCTTCACAGGTAGCTATTTCGTAAAGATGCAGGATGAGGATCAGCTTAAGACACTGCTGGCACGGGGCATTCCCATAGGCTGCCAGATGATGGTTTACGGTTTCCTACGCCGAACCGTTGTAGAGGATCTGAACTATACCAATACCGTACACTCTCTTTGCTACTATGTGCCTCAGGGAGAGAATACGGTCTACCCCATTATCGGCGAGGCCCAGTGCCACCTCCGCGTCCCTGAGAATTCCTCTCTGCCCCAGGTTCGGAAATTAGAGGTAGTTCTGGATTACGGAAAGGCAGTCAGTGTTCCTCTGATCGAGATCCCCGACCTGATCCACTTCGAGGACGGCAGCTTTGCAAGGGTAGGGGACTTGGTAGGATTCCTGGCAGACAGCCCCATGAACGACGTCTATCATGGCATGCTCCTAAAGGAACGCCCTGCAGGACTCCAATCCGCTCCGGAAGTGACAACCTTCAATGGGAAGCAGGGTACTTTCACTATGGAGGCCACTGCACTGAGCTATCAGCCCACCCAATTTCTAACGCATACAGAGAGAGTCTATGCTGTGGTGGAGCTCCATGATTTTTACTGCTCAGAAAACGGTGCCGGAGCATACTCCCATGTGGTTGCAGAGATCTCCTTTATCCCTGCTCATGTGATGTATTACGAGACGGACTTTGCTCCCGACTCCAACATCTTCACCCTGACCCAGGCCGGTAGCTTCGTGGACAGCTATGAGAGGACGGAAGAGGTGTATCCGGAATGGACCCCCATTGAGGACCAAAGCGGTTCCGCCGATCCCTTCCAGGACTACGAACGACTCAACGGCACCGTCTATCACACGGATATCGATCCGGAGTACATCCCTGCCGAGGCCTTCTTCGTAGACTTCGACGGTGAGGGCTATGAGCGCCGCTATCGGGATAACCCTTCCTACAGAAACCACTTTGACTTTGACCGGTCTCATTGGGCAACCCGTTCCGGAACTGTCTCCATCAATAATACCGCCGGTGTTGCAACATTCCCTGTCTCCACCACCGCTACCGACGGTGCATATATTGCAACCACAGGCAATGACGACGGATCATGGCCCGCTGTCAGCGGACCTGCATCCGGCTTGGCTATGTACCCTTCGGATGATCTCTATGTCCAAATGCGGTTTAAGATGGAGCTCTGCAGCATCGTTTCCGGCAAGACTCCTCTGGTCCAATTAATCGCTTGGTATCAGGCTCCTAATACAGACGCAGCTACCTATCATTATGATGACACCATGAATGCAGTGGAACTGGATCCTGCAATGATGGGGAAGTATCAGACCGTGACCATCCCCATCCCTGCCGATGCCAAGTTCCTCAAATCTCACCTGATCCGCAATATCGGCTTCCATTTCCAAAACATCAAGGGAGCCGATGTCAACGCTGCCATCACCATAGATTACATCTATGTCGGACCGAAGATGGGCATGGAGGACGATGTGTACGGCAACTACCTGTTCATAGGCTTTGATAACACCACAGCAGATCAGTTCCGCTACAGTAGCAGTATCTACGGGGATAATACTTCCGGTAAGACCTATAGAGATCTTGACAGTGGCAATACCTGGGTGCAAGCCTCAAGATCCGGTGGCATTCGTATTGTAAAGGGTCTCGAAGAAGATCCCAACAATGGCTACGCTTACTTCGAAGATCAGTTGAATGATGACAATATTCCTGAAGATCATGACAAGAATTATTACTTCATCCATGCCGGAACCTTTGGTAACGAAGATGGGGCGTACAATTACCCCATCAGCTACACCCCCACCCGGAACGACTACTGTCAGATCCGATTCAGGATCGAGAATGGTACCGTTGTACCCAACAAAACATTGGGTATAGGCCTTGAGTATTCAATGGGAAATATCTGTGGTAAGGCAAATTTGGATGAAAGCTATATTGGCAGTGGCTTCCATACGATCACCTTCCCGCTGGATGCACCTTACTGGAAAAAGCATTGGATCGAATCCAAGTCAAATCTCCAATGGATTCATCCGACAATATACAATATCCAAGGACCAAATCATGCCACTACCGGTGCCAAATTCACCATAGACTACATCTTCATTGGACCGGAGCATCTGTTGGACCGTGTCAGCCAGCATGTGAATCCCGGTGCAGAGCAGGTCAATCATCTATTCTTCGATTTCAACAACAATGATGTTGCCAAGCTCCAGTATACCTACCCCGTTTACGGTAAAAATAGCATTAACTATGCCGATATCAATACCTGGACTACAGAGAGCTGTAATAAAGGCACCACCAGCGGTGCCATCGTTCTCACTGACAGTGGTACCGATCGCCTCATCTCTCTGACAGCAGGCACGAACTACTCCCTGGCATTTGATCCCGGCGAAACGGATTTCCTCCGTCTCCGTATGAAGGTCGTCAAGAATAGCGGTGCCAATGCAGAAAATGACACCATGACCATTGCCCTGAAGGGGGATGGAGATACCGTCTACGGCACAGCGGGCTATTCCTTCTCGGCGTATGCAGACGGAACTTATCGGATCTTTACCATTCCCCTGGATCCCACAGTCTGCAATACCGAGGAGCTACTGACCAAGGCGCAAGTGTCTATTACCGGAACGCAGAAATGTACCTTCACCATTGACTACATCTATGTAGGTCCCCTGACCAAGAGTAACCCCTCTGCTCCCAGCCTCTACTTCGGTTTCGGTGACCGTGGCTCCGGCCATTGGAACACGGACCGTCTCCGCTACAACAGCGATACCTACGGCTTCCTGAACTACGATACAAACCGTTGGCTTTCCGAATCCGAGGCGGTAACATCCAGCCTTACACAGAACATCTATGGTTGGAAAACCGCAGGCAACGAGAATCGGGGAGATCCTGTGAAAGAGGAAATCGAGAATTATGTTCCTCCCTTCCCTCCCACAGAGATTGTCTCTTATCCCAATGTTGCTGTAGCCCCCAAGCCGGATACCGGCAACTTGGAGGTAGTCGTTGATGTTGATGCAGGCACGACCGCTGATACCGTTGCCATTCAGACCTATCCCTCCATCTCTTCTCCCTTGTACTATTGGCGTCACTTCATGCAGACACTGAACTACCACCCCGCAGAGGAGAATATTGTGCAGATCCGCTTCAGAACCGAAGGTCTGACCATCCAAGATAACTTTACGGTGAAGCTCATGTACCTCCCCACAGGTGCCAACGCCTTCTGCACCTCCGCACCCCTCAAGTTAGCTCCTCAGTTGCCTCTGAACCCCGAAGAGGACTATGTAATCATGACCGCCCAATTAGACGACACCTTTGATAATGCTCCCGCCATTGAGAGGCTGCGTCTGGTATTCGAGGGATTGACCGCTGAAAAGGGAGACAAGATCCTCATAGACTATGTCTATGCAGGTGTAGGCAGATTGGCTCCCGAACCTGTTTACGGTTACGATTCCTCCTACCTCAATGACACAGAGCTCTCCAACGGTAGCAGCTTCGTTGTCACAGGCAGGGGTGTCAAGACACAGTACCAGACGGACAAGTATACGGAGGCAAGCTTCAGCTTCCGTGGTACCGGCTTCGACATCATCAGCCGCACCGACATGAACCAGGGTGCCATCCGCGTCGAGGTATGGAAGAAGGGGGCCGACAAGGCCACAAAGACCCTGACCGTCAATAACAAGGGCGAGCTGGAGCTGTATCAGATCCCTGTGGTCTCCGTACAGGGATTGGAATACGGAGATTATGATGTGACCCTGTGGGTCAATGCCCCGGTCAAGAGTCCCTACGACTTCCTGAGCCATAAGGGTAACTTCCACTTTGATGCAGTGCGGATCTACGATCCCATGGGCGAGGACACAGGTCTTGACCCTGAGATCCTCCATACCTACCTTGTAGATACAGAAGGCTACGCCTCTGTCAAGGAGGTCCGCAATATCCTCCTGTCCGCAGAGGACTTTGCCTCTCAGTTAACCGGTAGCGGTGCCATCTTCGTAGATTCCGCAGAGGAACCCACAGCGAACATTCCCGCCACCGATGGAAGCGGCAATCCTATCCCCAGCAGCACTACCACCATCGTTCCCGAGGGCATCACCGTCACTAACCACATAACCGCCTCTGCAACCACCTACGACAAGATCGGCCCCAAGAACGAGGTCTACCTGGCTCCCGGTCAGGCTGTGGCCTTTATGCTGAAGATCTCTACCGAATATGTTCCCTCCAGCGTGGATGTGGGGATAAAGACCATCAAGGCAGATGAGCCCGCAAATCTGGTGGCAGGCATCGTCACCAAGGATAATGCTACCGTTGACGGTCTTATGCAGGTAGTCGGTCGTCGGGATGTGTCTATACGCAGTGCTACGGCACAGTATTATGCATTACCCATTGATGTAAATTCCTTCAATGAGCCCGGTGATAATAATCGCTACTGCTACATCGTCCTGTATAACAACGGCAATGCAGGGATCACAAATGTCCTGTCTGTGACGGATATCAAGGTCGCCTACGACAAGCAACCGGAGATCGGTCTGCCACAGGATGCTATCACTGACAAGGAGATCCAAAAGCCTCCCGTCAAGGTAGCACAGCCCTACTATGACTTCATGGTAGACGGCCATACCCTTGAGGCAGCCGCCCTGGTCATGAAGGCAGTATTGGAGACTCCCATCCTTGCAGAGGGAGGAAAGCTGATGCATTCTCTGAATCTGGCAAGTGATATATCCATCAACTATGCTGTTCCTAAGACAGAGCTGGCAGACTATGACTCCTTCTATCTGGAGTGCGTGATCCCGGGACAGCAGGAGGCTCTGCGGATCGATCCTGTAGAAAAGGATGGCTACTACTACTTCACCTTAGAGGGTCTTACCGCTGTGCAAATGACTGACGAGATCACCGCTACCCTCTATATGAAGAAGGATGGCAGGACCTATTATTGGGAAGAAGACCACTACTCCATTGCTCAATATGCCTATGCCCAGCTGAATAAGGAGGGTGCACCCAGCAAGCTAAAGTCCCTCTGTGCAGAGCTTCTCCGCTATGGCTCCAAAGCTCAGATCTTCAAGGGCTACCGTACAGACAGCCTTGCAGATGCAGCTATGACTAATGCCCACAAGGCCTATCTCAGCGACATGAGTAAGGTCACTTTCGGCAATACCAATGTGACCCTGAACGATCTGCCTGCACCTTCCGTCACTTGGGCAGGCAAGGTTCTGAATCTGCAATCCAAGGTCGCCTTGAAATTCGTGTTCAGCACCGCAGGCTACAGTGGCAATTTGGACGATTTGAGCCTCCATGTGAGCTACACCAACATTGAAGGAAAAACCGTAACCGCCATTGTAGAGGAGATAGAGGCCTACAATGCAGTGGGTGGGCTGTACGCCTTCTCCTTCGATGGTCTCTTAGCAGCCGAGCTGAGAAGTGTGGTTTCTGTGCAGATCTATGCAGGGAATGAACCTGCATCCTGCACCTTGCAATACAGTGCAGACACCTACGGCAACAACAAGAAGGGTGACCTCATGGAACTGTGCAAAGCCCTGTTTGCCTACTCCGATAGTGCAAAAGCATACTTTCAATAAATCCTAAATCGTGGAGGCGACTTGCTCGCCTCCACAGGAGGGTGTCATTTAGCATAATCATTGCTTTTATTAGTCTGCTTGAAAGTGGCCTGGCGGCATAGCTATCAAGAAATGCCGTACAATACTGTTCTTGTCGCCATAGGCGGGGCAGGATATACATCCTGCAATATTCCGGCTGCTGCCTCGGCAGCACCCTTTTCTGCAAACGATTGTTTATCGAATAATCGAAGCTGTGCTAATACTAATTTTCAATAAGAAGTAGACAAAATACCATATTTATGATATAATAAATATGGTGATGAAAATGAAACGTAAATTTGAGTTTAACAACGACAATATTGCTGAAATCAAGACAGCAAGGAAAAGTAATCGGGATAAGCAGGTGGATAAGCGACTGCTTGTCCTAGAGCTGCGCTGCGAGGGGAAAAGTCTAGTAGAAATTGCTAACATGACAGGTTTTCATAGATCCTATGTTAGCAATCTCATTCGGAAATACTTCGAAGAAGGTCTGCAGGCTGTTGCAGAAAAGCACTATCACGGAAACCGCCGAAATATGAGCATAGAGGAAGAAGCTGCCTTTCTTGAGCAGTTTTTCGAGAAAGCCGAAGATGGGCAAATGTTGGATATCCACGAAATCAGAGCAGAATATGAGAAAACCGTCGGACATACAACAGGCTGTGCACAGATATACAGAGTTCTTTATCGTCATGGGTGGCGGAAAGTAATGCCCCGTAGCAGACATCCGAAAAAAGCGGACGAAGAGGTCGTTGAGGCCTCAAAAAAATTAACAACAGCGTCCGAGAACTAATGGATTATGTAAACCAATCCGGTGACTACAAGGGCGTACGCCTAATGTTTCAGGATGAAGCGGGATTCGGTAGAATCAACAAGCCCAAATACTGTTGGTGCAGAAAGGGAATCCGCCCCTCTGTACCATGTCATCATATACGAGAATACCGGTATGCATATGGAGCAGTAGAGCCTTTAACCGGAGAATCTTGCTTTTTGGTTATGCCTTACTGTAACTCTGTCTGCATGAACATTTTCTTAGAACATCTTTCTAAACAGTATCCCGATGAAATTATTCTGTTGTGTTGTGATGGAGCAGCATGGCACAAAGCAGGGGCTCTTTCCATCCCATCAAATATCCGTCTACTATTCATTCCACCCTACACGCCGGAGATGAACCCAATTGAGCAGATCTGGAAGGAATTGCGGAAAAGAGGCTTTCGCAACGAAGTTTTTTCTACCCTTGAAAAAGTCGTAACTCGTCTTTGTGACTGCATATGTTCTCTCACTTCCGAGACTGTTCGTAGCATTACTGGTCGCGCTTGGATATTGTCTTGTTTTAATTGAAAATTAGTATAATATTTTGATTTCGGGATTGAAAACTTCAAGAACATGTTATACACTTGTTGTATGTATTTTATTTTAAGGAGGAATCCCTATGCGAATGAGGACACGTTTACTTAGTATTTTCTTGCTTCTTTCTCTTCTTCTGTCACTCCTACCCACTGTCCCTATGATAGCTGCAAAGACAGAGGTAGCTTTGTCAGATGGAAAGCCTGCTACCAAGGCTGTTTCTGTGGGCAGTATTTCTGTTCCTGCCTATTCAGGGGGAACAGCTTCGTCCTGGATGACTTATGACGGCGGTGACTCTGTTAGCTTCCATGACGGAGAATACCGTTCCAAGATGCAGATCATCAAGGGAACTACCGCAACCCAATACAATACCTATTGCACCAAGCTGACCAACGGTGGCTATACAAAGGTTTGGTCCCGCTCCCTTGCTGCCCAGAGCGGCAGCAACCGTTACGCCAAGTTCCTGGCACCCGACGGAAGCTACAGCATTTATACCTACTTCACACCCTATTCCAGCCAAACCCGTATCATTGTAGATACCCATAAGGACACGGTAGAGGGCTTCTATTATGACGGCAAGGGCAGCGACAGGACTGAAGTATACATGTACAATCTGACTGCGCCCGACAACGGCTATGCCTACACCTCCAGCGACCTGGGCATTCAGCGTCGTTTCCCTAACGGCTCCATGTTTGTGATTAAAATGCCGGACAACAGTCTCTTTATCATCGATGGCGGCCATAAGCTCCACATGGGCGAGCGTGCGATGGATGATCTGTATGACTTCTGCCGCCAAATCACCGGCATTCCCGAAGGCCAGAAAATGATTATCAGTGCATGGCATCTGAGCCATATGCACACCGACCACAGCGATGGCTTCGGCCGTTTTCTCACCAAGTACAGCCACCGGTTTGACCTGAAAAACATCATTTATAACACGGATTATGTCGAAGCCGGCTGCACGCAGGAGACGGCTCTGCATCAAATCGCGCAGCTCTTCCCCAATGCCCGTTACTACAAGCCCCATACTGGCGAGCAATTCAAGATTGCAGGCGTTACCTTTGATGTGCTCTATACGGCAGAAGACTGGTACAAACCCAACAGCAGTAACAAGCTGATCGTGAGAGATACCGACTGTCTCGATTACAGCAACGATAACAACGCCAGCATGGCCCTACGCATGAGCTTTGACGGAAAAACCGCCCTTTGGCTGGGCGATTTAGAAAAGAATGATGCAGAGCTCATGGGAATGTATCCTGCTGCAAATCTCAAGAGCGATATTCTCCAGCTTCCGCACCATCTTTTGGATGACCATACCACCTTGGTCAAGACGATCCTTCCGAGTGTCTCCTTTGCCAATCAGAGCTGGCAGGCCTCGCAGACCAGAGGTAAAATTTTCAATTATATGATCAAAATTGCCGATTACGCAGGCGATATCTACTACGCAGGCAACGAAACCGTCGGCTACTGCGCGGCAGAAGGCGTGTTCTACCGCAAGGACCATCTGGAATTGGACTACGGCAACTGGACGCCAAAGACCTATGACGTTCGCGAGGCGAACCCCGTGACCTCTGAGGCCGTAAAGGCAAACGAGCAGTTCTATCGCTACAAGCGCGCCAAAGAATTGGCTTCGGGTCTGAACGCCTATGCGATCGTGGACCACAAAACCGACTGGGTTCTGTCCTACGATGCCATCAACGGCGGCGCGGACAGAGCATTGCCGGCGTATTACATCGGCGATACCCTCTACTTTGCCGCTTCCCAGCGCCGTTTCGTCAACTGGAATATCCAATACAGTGACTACGGTACCAACGACAATTCCGTTATCCCCAACTATGGCAACTATTTTGGCACCGTGACCATTGAAAAGGGTACCGGCGACTATTGGGGTGCAACTCCCGCAAACAGAAAGCTGTATCTGGGCAACAATGTTACCTTCCAAGCCTCCGGCATGTACAGCTCCTGGAGTCCCCTCAGCAATCAGGTTAAAACCAGCAGCAAGGGCTTCTGGATGGACAAAATGGCTGCAGGCACCTTCCTCATCTACCGCTACGACAACGGCACCTACTATCCCCTGTACCGTGACGGTGATATTCTTGCCGATAATGGGTGGGGTACTGCTAAGCTGACCTATTCTCAGGCGAGAAGTAAGTGCGCCTATCTAAAAACACGACTCTACAAGTACGAAGCAACTCCCTCCGATATGATGATCAGCTTTACGGGCCATTCTGACTACTATGTCTATCCCGGCGTCCCTCAGAATGAGATCATCAGCCATATCGTCTCTGACCTGCGTGTGAACTACACGCTGCCTGCCTTCAGTGCCAAGGGCGAGATCTTCTATGATGCGTCCCTGACTAAGGAGCCGGGCACCTATCGCCTGGAGTTTACCAAGACCCTTTCTCCCAACACAGTGGGTGACTATCCTGCAAAGATCCGTTACGTCAACCCCAACGGCACCATTCAGGATCTGGGAACCGTTACCGTCCATGTGGAAGCACGGAATCTCCTGGAGGATGGTGGTGCAGAGCTGTTCTTCGGTTTCAGCGATGATCCCACAGACAAGCTGCGCTATCGCCTGGAGCCCCAGTACAACTACTTTAACTTCGACTCCGACAAGCGCTGGACGATGTCTGTCTATGACAACGACGGTAAGAAAAATGTCGCCTCCTCCTTGGAAGTTAATCCCCATGAGGGCACCATGGAGATCGTCATTGAGGACAAGGCCGTCAACAGAAAAATCGTCAATCTGGACCTGTTTGCCGGCTCGCAGTTCCCCTTGACCTATGACCCGCGGCATGCGGAGGTGCTGCAGGTTCGCTTCAAGCTCGACAATATTAAGGCTTATACGGACAAGAATCCATACATGCGCTTGTGGTACTTCGGAACCGACGAGGTTCGTCATTTTGACGAGGCGTATTATTTCGGCAAAAACTTTGTCTCCGACGGAGAATATATGACGGTGACGATCGATCTCTACGATCAGGCTGAGGTCAACGCCAACGCTTCGGCATCGGGTGGCCCGACCAAACGCTTCTGCGATATGGGCCAAATTAGCAGCATCCGTCTGTGCTTCTATTATTTCCTCGTCAACAACACGAGCAAGAACGGCAGCATCACCATTGACCATATCTACATCGGCCCGAAGGCGCATCTTCCTGCACAAGAGGACAGCAGTCTCTTCTTTGACTTCGCAAACACCGAGGCCGATCAGCTCCGTTACACCCAGGAAAGCTACAAGGGATACAACTTTGATCTTGCACCCAAGGCTCCCTGGGTATCCCGCGAAACCTCCACTACGACCTCTGCTATGACCAATTTCACTATCGACAACAGTCAGGGCGTTGTAAAGATCCCTGTAGCGGAGGGCATAGCATATGAAGTCACCAACGGTCTCTACGGCCCCTGGTTCCTGACTGCGGCTATCCACGGAACTCATCCCAACAATACTATGCCCTCTACTATGGCACTTGCCTATGATGGAGAAAAGGCAGAGTATGTGCAAATGCGGTTTAAGGTGGAGGGGTGTATTACCATTCCCGGTCGCAATCCGGAGGCAATCGTGATCTTTGATCGTACAGTTGACGGTGTCACAGGTCGCGGTGCCTACGACATTATGACAGAGTATGAACTGAAGAACGGAGAATGGCTCACTCTGACCATTCCTGTTACCGCAGAATTTAAGGCTGCAGATTTTATCAATACTTTCGGTGTTCGTTTCCGTAGTATCAAGGCACAGTCCAAGGGCTCCGGACAAGTAGTGCTGGATTACCTGTATGCAGGTACCCGTGAAGAACTGCCCGCGCAGATCGCCATTGTTCTATTCACTGCAGAGGATGGAACCCTTCTCCAACAGATATATCATCCCATTGGGACGGAGGCTGTTTATTCCGGCACCCTTCCTACCAAGGAAACTGACGAAAATGGGGAATGGACCTTTGTAGGTTGGATGGATGAAAGCGGGAACCTTGTGGATCTGAAGAACTTGACGAAGGATGTTGTTTTGAAGCCTTGCTTCCGACAGGGGCCGATATTGAAGGAGGATATACAGATCGGTCACTCCTTGAATCTGGCAAGTGATATCTCTGTGAACCTTGTGGCATCTAAGTCGAACCTAACAGGATTTGACATGGACACCGTGTATTTGGAGAGCATTATAGACATCTACGAGGGTAATGAAAAGATTGGTACTACCACCATTCGGATCGAGCCGGTGGAAAGTGAGTATTACTATTATTTCACCCTAAACGGATTAACTGCTGTACAGATGAATGATACGATCACTTCCACACTCTACGGCACGAAGGACGGGCAGCCTTATTGCTCTTCTATAGATGTATACAGCATTGCCACCTATGCCTATTCTCAGCTTAATAAGACTACGGCGTCCGACAGCCTCAAGACTCTCTGTGCAGATCTTCTCCGTTACGGTGCAAAGGCACAGATTTTCAAGAGCTATCGCACCGACAGTCTTGCAGATTCTAATATGACAGATGTCCACAGAGCTTATCTGTCTGACATTGGTTCTGTTACCTTTGGTAATACCAACAAGGCTCTGAATGATTTGGAAAACGCTCCTATCTCTTGGACAGGCAAGGCTCTGGATCTTGAATCCAAGGTGGCACTGAAGTTCGTCTTCAATCCTGCCAATTATCAAGGTGATCTGTCTACGCTGACTCTGAGGGTAAGCTATGCCGACATCAATGGTGAGCTCAAGACCTTGAGTGTAGGGAATCCTGAGCTTTACAACCCGGATATGGGATTGTATGTCTTTACCTTAGATGCTCTCTTAGCCGCTGAACTGAGATCCGTTGTATCTGTACAGATTTTCGCAGGGGATATACCTGTATCCTGCACTCTGCAGTACAGCGCCGATACCTACGGCAACGGCAAGACCGGCAAGCTGTTGGAGCTCTGCAAGGCCCTGTTTGCGTACAGCGACAGCGCGAAAGCATACTTTACAAATTGACAATTGAAAATTGAAAATTAGTTAAGCGAAACCGCCCCTACGGTGCATGACAGCAGTTTTTACCGCACATGCACCGTAGGGGCGGACACTTTTTAAATTGAAAATTGAAAATTGACAATTGAAAATTAAAAAAACAGGGGATAGTCTCTTTCTCATTTCATTCTAAATTCCGATTTACCGGTCTGAGTTATGAGTGATCAGTGATGAGTTATGAGTGAATGTATCGACTTCGTCGATGAGATTTAGAAGTAGGGGCTTGCAATTTAGCGGCTCCCTCTGACGAGGGTAAACGTAGCGTCACCACGGTAGTGAATGCCGCTCCGGGGGAGTGTCAGAGCCGTGGTGCGGAATCACCGCAGTGATTTCCCGAAGGGTGAGGGAGAGAAAAGCTTGCAATTTTGTACGAATTTACGATAAATTATACGGGATTTCGGCTTTTTCTCTCCTTCCGGGCGACCCCCACCTTCCTCATCAGAGGAAGGCACTGACTTGAGAGCCCCTACCTGTGAAAATAATGGTCACGTAGCTGATAGTGCCTGCATTGCCGATCAGTGATCGGTGCTATGTAGGAAGGCGATCATTTGTACAGGGAAACAGAAATCTACCATGCCTGCACAAAAATCTCCCGTGCCCACAGCGTGGGGAAATATGATGCGGCACAAGGTAGCGATAAGAAAAAAGTCGACAATAGATACGCACAAAGTAAAATAAGCTACAAGGTGGACTTGTATCATATTCCCCACCTGCGTGGGCGTAGGCACCGATTGCACACGCAGAAGCTACCGACACGTCAATACGAAACAAGAAAACGACATGGGCATGCCGGGAGAAGAGTCCAGAGGAGAGGGCGGTTTATTTCCGAGGTGAAAGGGAACGAGAGCGTAAGGGTACCGATAGGAAATACTTCAGCGCCTCTCCTCTGGTCGGTTCTTTGCTTACTTTCTTGCCGAAACAAGAAAGTAAGGCCCCCGGCAGGGGAGCAAAGTAATTCAGAGCTACCAAGGTAACCGTAATTCAACGCCACAAGGTAGTTCAGACAAAACAAGCCAAGAAGCCCATTTAGAAGCACGCACTTCCTTCCCCGGCAAGCTGAGGGCAGCTTGCCCTACGATCAATTTGTGCGATTGGAATTGGTGCACAGTTTGATGGGAGTGTCACGGGGGTCGACATGGCTTCGCCCCTACAGATCTGTGTCGATAAACAGACCGATAAACTATAATTTAACCGAGGAAACTTGCCACTGTCAACTATCCGCTGTCAACTTGAAAGATGGTGCCCGGGTAGGGGATGGTCTCTTGTTTCTTGTGGGAGATTTTGATTTAATCGGGAAATTTTCCTGAATTTGGGGAATTTTTGTGGTTTGGCTTGCATAATTCTTTGGAGTATGGTAACATGAAAACATCTATTATAATAAAAAGGAGAATGACTATGAAGCGCAAGAACATGAAGCGATCTCTTTGCTTGGGTCTGTGTCTGGCAATGCTGTTGGGGCTGTTTTCCGTTGTGGCTTCCGCAAGGGGAAGAAACGACGATATACAGTACCTTCCCGCACAGACAAAAAGCCCTCTGACTGACAGCATTGAAGCTATGAAAGCGGAGATAGATGCTCTGCCTGCCGCAGGGGCCCTCCGCAACGGACGTGTCCGCCTGTCCGACTTCACCCAGAGTGCCAACGGCAGTAACGATGTCAAGGAGCTCCGCGGCAAGCACTTCCTTGTCCACGGTGAGAACAACAACCACTACATCATTGACGGCAGCTGGACGGGAAGCAACGGTGAAGTGCCTATGAAGATCGGCACTCATGTGGACGGAGATGCCGCATACTTCACCGCCAATGCCTCTCCCACCGGAGCTTTTGAATTCCACTACCAAGGGATTTCCTCCAATGGCATGCCTTTGTACGTTCTCCGCTTCAACAACGGCAGAAATCTGGCAGTGGGCACCAAGTACGCCAACTGGAACAACCTCTACTATGTCAAGGGCGATACCACTGCGGATCTGAACGCTGCACCGCAGGTTCGTTTGGAGCACCCCAACGGGGTCAACTGGGTACGTATCAGCAACGCCACAGGCACCCACGGCTTCCGCCAGAATTCCGAAAAAACCTATATCCGCTGGAAGGATAACGGCGCAGGGGACAACGACTATGCCGGCAATGCCATGTTCCTCTACCGCATCTGGTCCACCAGAGAGATCCTCACTGCCATCCGTGATATGCGGAGCTATTTGGACACTCCCGAATTCTTCGACGAGGCAGTTCTGGCAGAGCTTCTGGTTTCCCTGCGGGGAGCCATTGATCTGTTTTGGCAGTACAATTCCTGGCCTGCTTCACTGGTGGATCCTTATGATTTTATTCAGGAAAAGCTGGATGCCAAGGAAGCAGAGCTTCGTTCCTTTAGCTCCCGTCTGTCCTTCGACTTCAAAGAGCCCTCTGCGGCAAGTTTGGAAGCCAAGACAACCATCCATCAGCTCCCTCTGGCCTGTGGCTACGTGATCCGCACCCGTGAGGGCAAGATCATCGTCATAGACGGTGGCTGGCAGGAGAACAACACCGAAGGTACCTATCTCTTCCGGTACTTACAGAACCTTACGGGAGATCCCACTCCCCATATTAACGCCTGGTTCATTACCCACGCCCACGCCGATCACCATGGCTGTGTACCTACCTTCGCAAATCTGTATAAGGATCAGGTCACCATTGATGCCTTCTACTACCACTATCCCACCTACGACGAGATCAGGACCTATCTATCCGGTTGCGGAGTGGATGATACCTGGGGTGCCGTAGACTGGCTTCCCACTTGGCTCCTGCCTAATTTCAAAAATGCCCAGGGCGGTCAAACCCTCGGCATCCAATGCAACACCAAGCAAAGCGGAAAGTGTAACAATGCCTTTGATTTTGACGATGTGCACATTGAGATCCTCCTGACCTTTGAGGATGTTATTTGGGCAGTAGAGAACATCGGCGGTCGCTACAGCGGAACCTCTGCCAATGAGGGACGTGTGTTCAGCAATAAGACCCTCCGTGAGCTCCTGAATGACAACTTCAATGAGACCAGCATGGTATTCCGTGTGACCGTAGGCGGTAAGAGCATCCTGTTTACCGGTGATATCAACTTTATCGGCGGACAAATGCTCAATATGTTCCATGACGAGAATGCCGCCAACCCCGACAACTTCTTCACCCTCAAGAGTGACTACGTACAGGTCTCTCACCACGGTCACTACGGTCTGCCCAAGAATTCCTATTACAAGATCGATGCGGACGTGGCCATGTGGCCGTGTAACTACGACGAGTGGAACGACTACGACTATCAGAATTTGATCTGCACCAAGCAATGGTTCAACAACATGGGAGCCAAGAGCTACGTGGCCTATCAGGGCCCCCATATTTTCGAGTTCCCCTTGGTACGTTCCGGCGCGACAATTACCATTCCCTCGGACTTGAAGGACTATGTGTTCAATGCAGAATACTACAGTAACAAGTACCCGGATCTGAAGGCCCTTTACGGCAACGATGCAAAACAGCTCTATTACCACTTCGTCAACTACGGCATTGAGGAAGGTCGCAGTGCAAGCCCCTTCTTCGATGTGAAGCACTATGCAAATCAGAACGGACACCGTTACGTAGATACCTTCAAGGGCAACTACCTTGCCGCCTTCCAAGATTTCCTCAGTGTTTATAATACGAGCAATATCAGAAGGCTCAGTGATATTTTTGATGCCGGTGCCTATGTCTATGTCCACAACGAGCTCATTGCTCAGGGCTACACCACCAACCTGTCGCTCTTGAAGCATTATGTTGAAAATGGCTACAAGATCGGAGAGATAGCTACGGGTACCATCCTCTGCCCCATCCCCAACCCCAATTATCACACGAATTGCTCCGCGATCCAGCCTGTGCCCCCGACCTGCACCACCGAGGGCTCCACCGCCGGCGTGTGGTGTAACGGTTGCGGTCTGGTCTTCCAATACCCCACCGTCATCCCTGCCACCGGGCATGACTTCAGCAACGGGGCCTGTGCCTGCGGTCTGGAAATGGATGCGTACAATTTGTTCTTTGACTTCACAAACACCTCCAAGGATCAGGTAAGATATACCCACACGGTTTACGGTGGCTATAACTTTGACCGAAGCGATTCTCCCTATTGGGCAACGGGTTCTGCGGGAGGCTCTACCAAGCTGTCTATTGACAATGGTGCAGGAACCATGAGGGTCAATGTCCTTGCTGAGCCCGATTCTGCGGGGAACTACGGCCCCTTCCTCAAGACCACAAATACTCCCGGCACTTACCCCTGGAGCGGGGAGGAATATCGGATCTA
>JAZMZW010000186.1:0-1603 GCA_045586205.1 Faecousia sp.
TATCCATCGGTTAAAAATAAACAACTCCTGGGTTACCGGAGAGATCTCAGGCAAAACCCAGAAGTTGCTTGACGTGTTAAATATTCATATTACTTAATCCTTCGAAAGTTACGGTTTAATTACAGCTCTTAAATTTGATCAAAACCTCAACCGACAAAGAAGTTCTTTGCGCTGTCGGAGTAGGCAAAGAGGGCTTTGCACAGCTCTAAAAGCTCTCCTGTTTTGTTGTTTCCGTAGGTGTCGGCGCTGTATTGCAAGGTAGCCGATACGGGAGTATCTCCCCGGAAGATCTGTACAGACAGCACAGTCCGCAGTTCTGCGGCTAAGAGACTGTCTAAGCTATAGGCATAGAGCCCATAAGAGGCATTGTAGGCCTCAACTTGGGAAACAATCAGGTTCTCTGTCTTCCCGTCGGAATCCTCGTAGCGTACACGGAGGACAAGGTCGGAAAGCTCTCCTGTATAGTTTCCAAGAGAGAAGATGAACTTAAGGGTAACCTTTGAGGCCAAATCCAGAGTCTTCCCTGCCCAAGTGATGGGGGCATTCTGCAAATCATTCAAAACCCAATTGGTGTTACCGAAGGAAACCGACTCCATGTCTGACAGATATGCCCTGTGATCTTCCGTCATGTTGGCATCTGCAAGACTGTCTGTACGATAGCCCTTAAAGACCTGCGCCTTCGTGCCGTAGCGGAGAAGGTCTGCACAGAGTGTCTTCAAGACATTGCTCACACTTACCTTGTTCAGCTGGGAGTATGCATAGTCTGCAACAGCATAGTTATCTACAGGAGAGCAATAGCGCTGTCCGTCCTTCACCCCGTAAAGGGTCGAGGAGATCCTGTCATTCATCTGCACTGCGGTCATACCGCTTAGGGTGAAATAATAGAAATATCCCTTGTCTACAGGTTCGATCCGAACGGTTTCCGTACCGGTCTTTTCATTATCCTTATAGACTTCCAAAACACTTTCCACATAGACAGTAGACAGGTCGAAACCTTCCAAATAGGTCTTGGGGATCGTGAGATTCACAGAAATATCACTTGCCAAATTCAGGCTATGCCCCAGCTTCCATGTATCATTGGGTACAAACTGCTCCTTATTCCCATACTTTGCGTCCTCGGGATCTTCAAACACTCCGACGATTGCTTGATATGGGGTATCATAGGAAACGATCAGCACCTTGCCGTTGGGTAGCAGGGCACAGGAGGGATCTGCAGCGTCGTGGTAGGCCGTGTTGGGAGAAGCATAGATCAGTTGGGTCTCAGAACACTCCCAGCCTTCATGGACATAGAACACCTTGCCGTAAGTCTTCCGTGGGATGGGGGACATTGACCATGTCACAAATACACGGTCTTTATCCAGAACAGTGAAGCCGGGCTGCTGACAGATCCCCTCTTCATTTGCCAGCTTACTCCAGATCCTGCCACGGTCATGGGAAACCAGAACCGTACCTGCCTCTCTTGATACTAATTTTCGATAAAAAGTAGACAAAATACCATATTTATGATATAATAAATATGGTGATGAAAATGAAACGTAAATTTGAGTTTAACAACGACAATATTGCTGAAATCAAGACAGCAAGGAAAAGTAATCGGGATAAG
>JAZMZW010000187.1:0-18043 GCA_045586205.1 Faecousia sp.
GGCCTCGTGGACATGGGGCGTGTTTTTTACAAGCCATGGTTGAAACAAGATTTATCACGAGGAGTCAGATGAATCCATAGTACCGTGTCAGTCGACGGACACGGGAAGGGAGGAACCCTTGGAGGTGGAAGTCAATGAATGTTAACGAAGTCGAGAGAAAAGAAAGCACAAAACATAGCTGTGGCAATGGCTACTGCCGGATAGATAGTGCGGAACACGAAGGGGAAGGCAGAGCGCTTATTGAATGTAGCGCCGATCAATGATGGTTGCTACGTAGGTGGTTGGGAGGCTGTTGTGAAAAAAGGAGAATAATTACCCATGGTGATTTCGGTATTATTCCAGAACCTTGTAATTCCGCAGGGTTTGGAGAAATTCTTCCACGTCCCGGCGGAGGGTGTCGGGGTCGGCGTTATATTCCGCTTGGAGGGCGGTGATCAAAGAATCACCCTCCAGACCCTCTTGCAGATGGGTATAGATATCCTTTCCGATTTCGTTGAGGTACAGCAGACGCTTGACCTCTTCTCCTTCTCCGATACTTACCAGGAGCCATTCTCCCGCAAGCTCACGGAGAATAAAATTGGAACTTAGCTTCATACTTCTCTCCCTTCTGCCCCCAGAGCGGCCAGACGGCTGTGATAGTGGCGGTTTTTCTCGCAAATATAAGTAGGAACTTTGCCGAAGTCCTCATTCTCCGCCCAGACAATGGCAGGACAGACCTCGCAACGCTCATAATCCGGACAGCTCAAACAGCCCTTGGGCATGGTCAAGGAGAGGAATTCTTCAGACATCCGCTTCCAAGCCTCCGGGAAGCCCAGCTCCGTGACGGAGGCGCGGATGCTGGGGATCATACCGCAGGGGAGAAGCTCTCCCTTATAGGTGATCCAGTAGGAACAGCGTCCCGCTCTGCAACGGGAGCCCTCTTTCCCTTCATACAGACACTCGTCTGTCCGACCGGGAGCCATTTGTGCATGCTTGCGACATTCGGCGGCAAAGGCCTCCGGGCTGTTGGAAATGCGGATCCACTCAATGGCGGCCTCTGCAGACTCTATGGGGCTGTAACGCTTGGCAGGCTCTGCACAGGGCTTTTCCGTACGGGTAGGGGGGAACATATAGGCGGCGCAGTGGACAATAGAGCCTACCTCTTGGGCAAAGGCATGGACTTTAGGAAGGTCGTGGCAGTTATAAGGGGTGGAGGAGAAGTTGATTTTCACTGTGACACCCATATCTCGCAGACGGCGAATATTGGCAATGACCTTTTCATACATTGCACCGTTACCGCAAAGATCCCGGTAGGTTTCCGCACTCATGCCGTAAAGAGAAATGTTCATACGCAGGGGCTTGTGACGGGCGAAGAGGGCAAAATGCTCTTCGGTCAGCAGAGTGCCGTTGCTGTTGATGGAGATCAGGAAGCCACGCTTCACAGCCTCCTCATACAGTTGGGGGAAGTCCGGACGGAGCAGAGGCTCTCCGCCGGTGATCAGCAGGGGGAGTGTACCTGCGGCTTGAAGCTGATCCATAATTGAGATCCATTGCTCCGTAGATAGCTCCTCCAACAGCAGATGCTTGTCACAGGAGATGTTGTGGATATAGCACATTTTGCAGGACAGATTACAACGAGCCGTCAGCTCTATAGTTCCCGCTGCCGGGAGATTCCTTGCGGCAGCGCGGTTCAGCAGAAGATCCATTGTGGTCATAACAGGGTAGTACCTCCGTATCGGTAATAATAAAAACCCTT
The DNA here is from genome assembly GCA_045586205.1 of Faecousia sp. Lineage (GTDB taxonomy): Bacteria > Bacillota > Clostridia > Oscillospirales > Oscillospiraceae > JAZOXB01. The sequence goes on from JAZMZW010000187.1 coordinate 1,736, forward strand.
ACATAGGGATCTGCTCCAGAGCCTGTTCCAGAGCCTCCACCGCACCTACATCCGGTAGACAGCTGAGCTCAAACACAGGGGTCTGTAACAGGGAAATGGCAACATTCATGTTTTGAGAGAAATCCTCGGGATGCTTGGGGTCGGCATAAGTGCCGTTGAGGATCACACGCAGAGCCTCTCTGCCCGTAAGTCTGCGGATGCTGTTTTGAGGAGCTTGCTTTAAGGATACAATACAGCGCAGGGGCAGACTTCTGTTCTCACAGTATTCCGAAGAGCCGTTCATGGGAAAGCCGAAGACATACGCACCTTCCTCACGCAGGCCGATCACCCCACGGTCTCCGTTGAGGATCTCTGCATTGCGGTGGACTCGCCATAGCTCTGCCTGTGTGGACTTCCCTGTGCCCGAGGGGGCGGTGAAGATCATGCCGTAGCCCTTGTAGGCAATGTAGGATGCATGGATCACCAACCGTTGCTTTTTCAGCAGAACATGGGGAAGCGCCAGTTGCTCATACAGTTGTTGGATCTTTTGTCCCCAGGGAGCCAGTCTATCAAGAATGGCAAGCTCTAAGCAGTTGCCCTCCTCACGGGTCTCGGCATAGTAGCACTCCTGCACCCCGTCATAAAAGCGATGACCGTCCTCCCTGTTGGGGAGTTCGGGACAGTAACGGCACAGGAAACGGTAGTCCGGAGACTGTGGATCCTCCGTACGGAACAGCTCCCACAAAGACCCTGCCTCCAGGGCAGAAATTCCATGAAATTCCAATAACATATCTGCAATCTTAAAACGCATACATTCTCCACTATCTTTTTTTCTTTCATTATACCATCTTTTGCGAAAAATGCAAGGGGAGGTTGAAAAAAGAGGAGAAAATAACAAAATTGTTACCAAATTTTTGTTGACAGAGTGGAATGTGTAGTGGTACAATTATGATATTGTAATGCATTTTGAGAATTGTGACACATTACATGGCTGAATGCGAAAAAATGCAAGGAAAAGGAGGAAACTATGAACATGAAGAAGAATTACCAAAAGCCGGCCTTGATCTGTGAAGATCTCTTGCCTGAGGAGATGCTCTGCGGTTGCGCAGTGAGAAATCCCCAGTTCAACGAGATCAACCAGTGTGGCTACACCCCCCCAAACCTGCAGGGGATCGTGAATGTTCGTCTCTTCGGCGAGCTTTGGCTCGACTGCAACATGACAGACGATTCTACCTACTGCTATCATGTTGGCGAAGTCAACATTTTCAGCTCTTGATCTCAGGAAAGGAGAATAATGCTATGAAAACAAATCAACTGTTCCGCAGAGCTCTCAGCCTTCTGCTGAGCCTGTGCATGCTCCTGGGTTTGGGCGTCACAGCTTTCGCAGCCCCTGAGAGTGCAACCCGTATGATCGCCTCCGATTTTGAGTCCAATAAGACTTTGACCAACGGTGGCGATACCAATGCCGAATCCTATACCATCGATATTGATGCCATCGTGAACGGCGGTACCTCTGCTTCTACTGTGGGAGTCCCTGTAGATGTGGCCATCGTCTTTGACCGCTCCGACTCCATGAGCTTCCCCGCAAACACTTCCCAAGTCAAGACCTTCACCAGTAAGTCCGCAATGAACACTTACCTGAACTCTCTTAACAAGGATCTGTGGGAAGGCTACTACCGTGTCACCAACCTCTCCTCTACCGGCGGTAAATACTATAGCACCAGACCTACCCCTGCAGAGAGTTACATCTCCTGGGAAGCTCTGCGCTATAACAAGACTACAACTCAATGGGAGACCTTCATTACCGACGCTAGCGCACAACTTGGCGAAGATACTCCCCACGGTGTTCAGCCTGCTACCACCTATGGCTATGCCGGCTACTACGGATATTGGGTATCCATGGATGAGGCTTTTGATGAGTTCACTGCCAGAAAGGGGACCTATGGTTCTACCGTTAACAATTCCAATGTTAAATTCTCTATTGCAATTCCCCGTTTGACCAAGGCACAGGAAGCACTGATCAGCTTTGTCAATGCTCTGGACGAAAGTGCAAGCAAGCTTCCTTCCGGCCAAACCCATACCGTATCTGTCATCAGCTACGGTGGTACCTTGTTTGAAGAAGGCTTCCAGGCTGAAGCAGGTGGCGCTATCTTCGGCGGACATGCAAAGGAAGAATACTCCAATGTCTGTACTTCCAAGTCCATTAACCTTGCCGGCTCCCGTGCAACCACCGCACAGAAAACCGCCAAGACCGATTTCATCAATGTCATCAAGAATCAGTTTCTATGGAGTGTTACCCGTACCGACTGGGGTATGGAGGCTTTGACCAAGAGTACCGATTATCTCCCTGCCGCCGCTACCGGCAGAAACCGTATTGCTGTGCTCCTGACCGACGGCTGTCCCACCGATGGCATTGACTTCCAGAACTGGATCGCCAACAATGCTCTGGCAGCTGCCAAGACTCTGAAGTCTGCCAATGTATCCGTCTTCGCCCTTTCTTTCATGGAAGGTGTTACAGCCGATGCTTCCTTTGATATAGCGAAGTCTGCTTTCACCGAGTACACCACCGAAGAGGAGAAGGCAATGAAGTTCCTGCAGCTGGTATCCTCCAACTATCCCTCTGTAACCAGCATTACAAGCACAAGCGCCACCAAGAAGGCAAACGACTACTTCATGGCGGATAAGGGCAATGGTAACGAGCTCATGGGCCACATGACCTCCATTCTGGAGAAAATCGTCACCTCCTATGAAACTCCTCTGACCGGAGCGAAGGACTCTGTCTCCATCTACGATGAGATCACCCGTGAATTCAAGATCGATGCTGCCAAGCCCATCAAGGTTTACATCCAGAAGTACAACGGCAACGGTAGCTTCGCCGCCAAGGAATACATCGGCGAACACATGGTGACCGCCACCTCCGATGCAACTGCAAGCAAGGCCAATGTGTATAAACTCTACTGGGATTGCGAGATCAGCAAGGCTGATCCCAACCAGCCCGGTGTAGATCTGGATATCAGCAGTGTCCGCCTGAACTGGTTGGATGCCAAGAATGCGGCACTGAGAGAAACTGCCTACACCATTAGCGGTTCTCCTTACGCTTCCTATACCAAGGGCTACAAGATCGGCCTTGAAATTCCCATTCTGGTAAACCGCGATAACACTCTGGGTGGCAACAACATTAACACCAATACTGCCGCCTCCGGTCTGTACCGTTCTACCACCGATGACTCCGGCAATCAGCCTGTATCCTCTAACAAGATCATCAGCTATCCCATCCCCAATGCCAATGTTAAGGCTGAGTTCACCACTGAGGTCTATGACTACTTCATGGATCTGAGTGACTGGGTCGACAACGAAGGCGCAAGCGTTTCCTCCGCTTACGCAAAGGCTATCTTTGCCGCCATGCTGGAAGATCCCACCGCTCTCCTGAGATATCTGGAGAACAACAAGAATGACTATGTCAATCTGGAGATCGACCTGGACAATGCAAGCGCAAAGGAACTCTACGGTCTTATTGCAAAGGCAAAGGCTGATGGATTTACCGCTACTGCTGCAGAGTCCGGCGCAAGCTTTGAGTTTACCATTGACCAGATCCTTTCCGCACTGGCAACCCTGACCTACACCAGCAGTCAGACCGACTCCATCGGTGTTGCTCCTTATGGCACTTCTACCCAGAGCCTTGTTCCCAACTACTACGGACCCAAGTATGTAGTCGTTGACTTTGACGAAACCGTCAAGACTCCTCTGGATAAGGAAGGCAGCCTGAGCCCCAAGATGCAGTCCGGCGCCACCAACGGCAAGATCGAAGGTAGCAACATCTGCTATAACTTCCGTGCAAACTATGCAAGTGGCAACAAGTCCTTCCTGGAAAGCAAGGAAGACATTGTCAAGTATCAGGTCACTGCCATCAACGCCCCCAAGGGTCAGAGCAGTAACACTGTCAACCGTAACTTCTATGTCATCCCTGCCAATGTCATGACCTACGATGACACCCTCTTGAAGTTCGACTCCAACGGTTGGGAAACCATCGGTACCGCTACCGATAGCACCCAGACCTATGACAACGCTCTGCGCCACGGCTACGATTCCATCTACAACGGCACCTATTCCGCAACCTACTACCACAACGCACAGAAGGGTGTTACCGTATCTAAGACCAAGGGAACCGCACAGGCTACCTTCACCATTAAGGGTACCGGCTTCGACATCTTCTCCCAGACCTCTCCCGATTCCGGTATGATGGTTGTGGAAGTCTCCACCGATGAAGCTTACAGCAATGACATTCGCTACTACATCGTAGATACCTATCTGGCAGATCAGACTCTGTATCAGATCCCCGTTGTCCGTTGCGACGATCTGACTTACGGCACTTACTACATCCGCATTACCGCTTTCTATGACTCCATCTTCGACCACAACTATATTAGCCAGTGGAAGAACGGCGTCATTACCGAAGAGAAGCTCCGTGAGCGTTACGGCATTGGCGATGATGTGGACTTCACCTTCATCCCCTCCGCAAGTGGCTATGATCAGCCCGCAACCCGCCTGCCTTCTGCAAGCAACGGCCAGTACAATGTCTATGTTGACGGCATCCGTGTATACAACACCATCGACAATGTCACAAGCAACAAGATTGCTTACTACGGCTACAAGCAGGCAGGGGAAGCTCATGCCAACATCACCAACATCAACGATACTCTGGTAGATGCTACCAATGCAACCGCGTGGAAGCAGGGGCAGGTCAACGGCATCCTCTACATGGCTGCAGGCAAGACCACCGCAGAGCAAGGCAACACCTCCAACGGTATCATCCTCGGCATGGACGGCGCTCTTTGCACCAAGAAGGACGGTTCCAGATTCTATGTCTATAAGGATATCGCTCTCACTCAGCCCGTTCAGTATAATGGAAATCCTGTCTACTATCGTCAGACCAGCGTAACGACTCCCAATGACAGAGTCTTTACCGGTTTTAACTTCTACTACGACGGTGGCAGTGCATCTAAGCCCATGACCAGGGATCAGGTAGTTGAAGCCTTCGGTGGCATGCCCACCTTCTACAACTCCAAGTACAGCCAGTACGGTCCTGAGAAGGAAGTTTACCTCAGCGGTAGCAACGGCGTGGCCTTCAAGGTCGGCACCGGCGCAAGCAAGGTTATGGTCAGCCTCAAGTCCCACAACGGCGCTAAGGCTACTGTGAAGATCTACAACGGCTCTTCCTTCGAGACCCTTGCCGCTACTACTTCCCGTGTGGAAATGTACTACGACATTACCAAGTATGTGGATGCAAACGGCTATATCTTCATCGCCAACGGCGGTGGCATCTCCGCCATCTGCAATGTGAAGGTCATCGGCACCGCTACCATGGGCATCACCATTGATGCAGGTTTGGCAGCAGAAGCCGCCCGTGTCTTCAAGCTTGCAGGTCTGCCTGTAGACGACAGCGCAGAGATCAAGCACACTCTGGATCTCCAGAGCGATATCTCCCTGAACTACGCAGTAGAAACCTCCAAGCTGGCTGACTACGACGAGGCTTATATGGAAGTCGAGTTCGACGGTGCAAGCTACATTCTCCTCCCCGAAATTAGAGGTGCTTACGGCTACTTCACTCTGGAAGGTCTCACCGCAGTGGATCTCACCACTGAACTCCGTGCTACCCTCCATATGTTCCTGGGCGAGGAAGAGTTCGTCTCCGAGACCGATGTCTACTCCGTTGCCGACTATGCATACGCACAGCTCAACAAGGCAGAAGCTTCCGCAGAGCTGAAGGCTATCTGTGCAAACCTCCTGCGCTACGGTGCAGAGGCTCAGAGCTACAAGGGCTACAACACCGAGGCTATGGCAGATGCTGCTATGACCGAGGAGCAGAAGTCCTACCTGACCGATCTGGATACCGTTGTTCTGGAGAACAAGGCTCAGACTCTGGCAGATCTGGCAGGGGAAGACCTCTGGGCAGGCAAGACTCTGGTTCTGGACAGCAAGATCACCGTCAAGGCAATCTTCAACCTGAACAGCTACAAGGGCGAACTCGCCGACCTGAAGCTCCGTGTTAGCTACACCGACTACAGCGGTGAGGCAGTGGAACTGGTTCTGGACGGCATCGAGGTCTACAATGCAGAAGCCGGTCTGTACAGCTTCGATCTGGACACTCTGGAGGCCGCCGATATGAGAACCATCCTGAACATTGCTCTCTATGCAGGTGAACAGCAGGTTTCTCAGACCCTCCTGTACAGCGTAGAATCCTACTGCGCTAACAAGACCGGCGCTCTGGGCAAGCTCTGTAAGGCTCTCATGGCCTATTCCGACGCCGCAAAGGCCTACTTTGCAAATTGAAAATTTCAAGGTGACAATTCGGTCAAATAACTAAAACCAACAGCTTCCGACCCCCAAAAAGGTCGGAAGTTGTTTCTATATCCACCTGTCATCTACAGTAGCATCTGATTGAGGCTAAAGCTTTACGATCTTGTAGGGACTGCAGTTTTGCGGCTTCCTCCGACGAGGAAGCTTTCGTAGAGCGACTGAAGGAGAGAAAAAGGTGAAAGCCTGCACAAGCGACCGTAAACCTGTAGGGTCAACTATTATTATATGTATGTCTAAAGGAGGAAACAGGGGACAGTAGACCTCAAGGCTGAGAGGGACAATTTGATTATTATCGACATTTATTTTGGGCAAGGAAACTTGCAAAATGCGTCCTGTTACCTTGTGTGTATTTTGACGATAAAACCGCATTATGTTAACCAAATAACTCTTTACGGAAAGAAAGAACTTCAAATACACAACCTGCTAAAAAATTGTCGAATTATGGAATCCTTGTGTTTTCAAGGACTTTGACCCTGTGCATAAACTTGTGCATAATGTTTATAACTTTGTCAATTGACAAGAGGAATGGGGATTATTGTCAACCGTTGTCAACACAGTATCTTGGAAGCTTTTCCTGCAAAATTTTCCCTTTGAAAGCTGTCAACCACAATATATGGTAGAATTTCCCTGTAATTTCATTGAAAAGTATAAAAATATAGGCGAATCGGTTATTGACAATCTGCCAATCCTCAGATAAAATGGAAATATCTACAGAAAGGAGCTTATATTATGAAGCACAAACTCGTTTTGTCCCGCGTCCCTGCATTGCTGCTGTGTGTAGCAATGATCCTCAGCTTCTTTGCCATGCCTGTTCTGGGCGTGGAGGCTACTGAGGAAGTCCGCCCCGAGACCCGCGCAACCACAACCGATGCCGGTATCGTCGGCATGTGGCTGTGGAACGACACCATGAGCAAGTATGGTGCATCCACCCTCTTCTCCCACTACGCAAAGACCGGCATTACCGATGTGTACCTCCTCATCAAGGGCACTGCCGGCTCCGTCAACACTTCTGCTTTGACCACTGCGATCAATGCCGCCAAGTCCTATGGCATCCGCGTTCACGCATGGATCATGGCTGCTCGTGATGACACCTTCCTGAAGAAGAATTCCAGCACAAACTTCTTCCATTTCCGTTGCGGTTATGAATGGAATGCCACTTCCGGTGATGATCTTCCCCACGGCTATGTCAACCTTCGTAAGGATGCATACCGTAACTACATGGTCAATATCGTCAAGCAGCTTGCCGGCATCAGCGGACTTGCAGGTATCCATCTGGACACCATCCGCTACGGCGCTCTGTATTATGACTGGGGCATGGAAGCCCGTGACCTTATGCTGACTAAGTATGGCATTACTCACGATCAGTGGAATGCCGCTGTTCAGGCAATGTGCGTCAGCGGTGAGTACCAGTACCAGAAGGAAACCAAGTCCACTGCAGGCTACAACGGCGGTGCAAGCTATACCGCTTATACCTATATTAAGAGCGGCGGCATCACCCCCACCGGCCCCAACTTCTCCGAGGCTCTGCTTCTGAACGACAATTCCGATGTTGCTATCGGCTGTAAGGCTGTTGCCCAGATGCGTATTGACACTGTCACCGACTTTGTCAAGCTTATGAAGGAAAACTGCGGCGATAAGGTCCTCACTGCCGCCCTCATGCCCGAAGCACTGGAAGATCCCGGCTTCCGCGGTACTTACGGCCAGTCCCCCGAGCATATGGCTCCCTATGTGGACTACATCACCCCCATGATCTATGCAGTAGAATTCGAAATGCCCTCTACTTGGGTTGCTTCTCTGAGCCGTCAGGCCGCTGCTGTTGGCTGTAATGTTGTTCCCGGTCTGCAGGCTTATCAGACCATGGACTCCGGCAGACCCACCGATGGCGCATGGGGCACAGGCAACACACTGTACAACGATGTACAGGAGGCTATGAAGCTGGCTCGTGAGATCAATCACGATGATAATTACGCCAACATTATGGGTGTGGCATTCTTCCAGAGTGCTACCATGTCCATGGCCGCCGGCACCTATGATGAAAGCAAGAGCATGCTGACCTTCAATATGGCCAACCTGACTCTGTCCAGCTCTGCTCCCCATAATATTAAGGGTATCCGCTTTACTCTTATGGGCGATCTTCGCTTCGACAAGAACAAGACTTCCCAGTCCAAGAGTTATTCCGATTTTACCAATTATAATACCGTTGTCTATTCCAGCGACTACAAGACTGTTACCATTTATGATGACACCAATGTTCTCAGTCCCCAGCAGCTCCGTAGCTGTGGCTTCTATGTCACCGGCACGCCCGACTGGACAAACGGCGTTGTAAAGATCGAGGCTTCCTCCACCGGTAACAGCTTTACCGAGGTTCTTTACGGCACCTCCCGTCCCATCTACTGCACCATGACCCACAGCCATAGCTATACCGAGTCTGTGATCCAGACTGCTACCTGCGCACAGGAAGGCATTACTCGCTACACCTGCTCCTGCGGTATGAGCTATGATGCAACCACTCCCAAGAGCGCTCACAGCACTGTGACCGTTCCTGCGGTTGCCGCTACCTGTACCGAAGCCGGCGTTTCCGCCGGTACCAAGTGTTCCGTTTGTAACGAGATCCTCAGCGGTTGCACTCCCATTGCCGCCAAGGGTCATAGCCTGGTCAATTCCGCAGGCAAGCCTGCAACTTGTACCGATACCGGTCTGACCGAGGGTAGCTACTGCAAGACCTGCGAAGTCGTCTTTGCACAGCAGTCTGAGATCCCTGCACTGGGTCACATTCCTGTAACCGATGCCGGCTATGACGCAACCTGCACAACCACAGGCAAGACCGAAGGCTCTCACTGTGAGCGTTGCTCCACTGTACTGGTTGCTCAGGAAGTTATTGCTCCCACCGGTCATACCGTTGAGATCATCCCCGGCACTGCTCCCACTTGCCTTGGCTCCGGACTTTCCGACGGTCAGAAGTGCGCTACCTGTGGCACCATCCTTGTCCAGCAGGTCATCGTACCCCGTCTTGGCCATAACTACCTCTACACCGACAACGGCAACGGCACTCACAGCGGTGCTTGCGAGCGTTGCGGCAAGACCCAGTCTCCCGCCGCCCATGTGAACGGTGCCGATGGCTGTACCCTCTGCGGTGCAGGCTCTTCCGCTCCCGAAGTTGCACAGGGCATCAACATCCGTCACACCCTGAATCTTGCCAGCGATATTTCCATCAGCTATATGGTGGCAAAATCCGAGCTTGCAAGCTACGACAGCTACTACCTCCTTTGCACCATTCCCGAGTATGAGGGCAACACCCTTGTAGGCACGCAGGAAGTCAAGCTGCAGCCCGGTGTCAACGGCAATTATCACTACTTCACCCTTACCGGCATTACTGCTGTGCAGATCGCCGATACTGTGGAGGCAACCCTCTACCTGAGCAAGGACGGCAAGAACTATGTTTCCGCAAAGGATCTCTACAGTGTTGCTACCTATGCTTATTCTCAGCTTTCCAAGAGCGAAGCCGGTGCAGAGCTGAAGACCCTCTGCGCTGATCTCCTCCGCTACGGCACTGCCGCTCAGATCTACAAGGGCTACCGTACCGACAGCCTCGCAGACGCTCAGATGTCTCCGGAACAGCTTGCATACCTCAGTGATGCAGAAAATGTCACCTTCGGCGAGAACTATGCCGTTCTCAACGATAATGCCAAGGATCAGCTTACTTGGGCAGGCAAGACTCTGAATCTGGACTCCAAGATCACTCTGCGCTTCATGTTCGATGCAAGTGCTTACTCCGGCAACGTCTCTGCCCTGCGTCTGAAGGTTAGCTATGTGGACTTCGAAGGTCAGGCTGTTACCACCTATGTGGAAGGACCTAAGGTCTATCAGGCAAGCAAGAACTACTATGTCTTCGACTTTGACGGACTTCTGGCCGCAGAGCTTCGCAGTGTTCTCACTGTAGCTGTCTATGAAGGTAATACCCAGATCTCCGACTCCATGCGCTACAGTGCCGATAATTACGGCATTGGCAAGAGTGGCGATCTCCTGTCCCTGTGCAAGTGCCTTGTGGCATACTCCGACTCCGCTATGGCATACTTTGCATAATCTTTAAGACATAACAAAACCGCCGATAGGAGCTTCGGTTCCTATCGGCGGTGTGTTAAATATGGCACAAATATATACACCTCTGTTTAGGAAATCTTACAGGGCATCCCGTTTCTTGGAATGGGAAGCCCGGAAAAGCGAGGAAAACATGAAGCAGAGATCTACTCTAACAAAGATCCTCTCTCCCATACTTTGTCTAATGATGATCATCGGTATGTTGCCGATGCTCCGACTGCTTATTTCGGCTTCTCCTGCGGAGAATGTTGTAATGGCAGGTGCGGGTAGCTGTGGTGCGACTTCCACTGACATGACAGCACTGACCAATGCCGTCATGGAAAACTACAAGGTAACATATAACAGCACCACACACTATGAACTGCCCACAGGAAATTATTATCTCTGTGAGGATATTGTCCTGCATTACCCTTTGTGGATTGCGGGTAGCGGTATGGAGATCCACATGGATCTGCAGGGACATACACTCCGAGCAAGTGCAAGTGGTACATACAGAGCCTTCCATGAAAGCTACAGCTCCAAAACACAGCTTTCCGGCATGGTCATTCTCAGCAACAATGCTGTCTTACAGCTTTGTGACAGCCTTGGGGGTGGTGGCATTGACGGCTCGGATTTGCCTGTTTCCGGCATTAACGGACTGCTGGGATGCTACAATGCTGCGGTCATACATATGTATGGCGGAACTGTTTACGGCAATGCCAAGGGCATCAACGGTGGCGGTGTCCATGTGACCTATCAGGGCAAATTCCATATGTACGGTGGCTCTGTCAGCGGTAACACCGCCACTGTGGGCGGTGGTGTTTTTGTGGGTAGCAACACAAGTGAATTTGTTATGTACGGCGGTACCATTGCCAATAATACAGCAACCCGTGGTGGCGGTATCGGCGATATGGATGGGACTACGGACGAGCTGTCTGTTGTCACCCTTAAGGGCGGTGAAATTTCCGGCAATCGGGCAATGGGTACGGCAGAGCTGGGGGCAGAGGGCGGTGGCATCTATATGAGCAACGGCACTCTGACTGTTGAAGGTGGTAGGATTACCGACAATACGGCTTACGGAAGCACCTTCACAGCCGGCATCACCGGTGGCGGTGGCGGTATCTGTCAGGATGCAGGTCTGTTAAGCCTGACAGGAGGCCTCATTTCCGGCAACAAGGCTATGGGTACTGTGAACACCGCAGATGTTCCCTGCGGAGGTGGTGGTATTCTGCTCAAAGCCGGTAAGTTCCTCATGACCGGCGGTATTATTTCGGAAAATGAAGCGACTGCTTTCGGTGGGGGTATTCGAAAGCAGAGTAATGAAGTGATCATCACCGGCGGTACGATCTGCAAGAATACTGCTTCCTCCGGTGGTGGTATTTGGGTCAACGGCAATGTCCCCAACAGTGTCGCTCTAACTGTGAGCGGTGGACGGATCATGGGGAACACCGCCACAAGCGCCACCGGCGGTGGTATCGGCACTGCCGGTGGGGCAAAAATTGTGATCACCGGCGGTACTTTCTCCGAAAATCTGGCAGCCCAAAGGCCCAACAGTATCTGCGTTGGCAACAAGGGGTCTCTGAGCCTACAAGGGAGCGCCGTTGTGGATGATCCATTTAGCTTCAAAACCGCAGAGGCTGTGGCAACAATTGAGAAATTGGAATACGGTGCCCGAATTTTTGCCTCTCAACAGCAGAATACGGACAGTACGGTTACAATGGCAGAAAAAGACGGAGGATATTTGTATACTTCTCTGAACCTGTGGACAGACCTTAGGGAATCCACAGTATCCTCCCTTGCGCCGGGGGCATATAAGCTGACCGCCAATACCACCCTGTCCGCGCCTCTGAGCCTCAGTGGTCGGTTGATGATCGATCTTGCGGGGAAAACACTTACGGGTACAGCCGTTCCTTTCTTTACTCTTCCCACAGGTGCGACCTTGATCATTACGGACAGTGTGGGTGGCGGTGAGATCCGGGGCATGGAGGCAAGTGATGTTATGATCCTGGTTTCCGGTGGCACCCTGGTGCTGGAAGGCGGTAGTCTAAAGGGTCATAACCGCACAGATGGGGGGAATGGCTCTGCTGTCAGCATCAGTGGCGGCTCTTTTATCATGAACGGCGGTTCTGTCGACGGCAATACTTCAGCCCAATTCGGTGTTGTTTATGTATCCGGTGGCTCTTTTGTGATGAACGGCGGGGAATTTACCTCCAACAATGCTCTCCGCGGTGGCGCGATTACCGTAAACGGTCAAGAGGCTCTTTTGGAAATCAACGGCGGTAAGATCGGCAAAGAGAATGCCGGCAATGTCGCTACGGACTACGGCGGAGGTATCTACATCATCCGTGCAAAGAATGTGACCATGAACGGTGGGGAAATCCGCTACAATGAAGCAAGGAATGTCCGAGGTGGCGCTGTGTATTTCAACGACAGCTTCACCATGAACGGCGGTCTGATCGCAAACAACACAGCCAAAGAAGGGGGAGCCTTGTTCTCTGTTGCCACTTCATTTGTCATGAGGGGTGGCGAGATTCGGAATAACACATCCACCAATACCACCGCCTATGCTCGTGCAGTGGTGTTGGCAGGCAGTGGTGACACACCGGGTCACGGGGATATTTCCGGTCCTTCCGTGATCGACGAGGGTGGGATTCTCTCCACAGGTCGGCTCAGCATCCATGATCTCGAGCAGGGGGCAAGGATTTACACCACCAAGAAGGCTACCGGTATGGACGGCACTGTGAAGAGCAAAAGCACAGTTGCTCCCTACCTGTACACTTGGCAGTTGGACACCTCCGCTTCTGTAGCCCGAGGAGACTGGATCTTCTTCCAAGATGACTTTGAGGATTATTCCGCAGGGGAGAACGCCTTCTATACTGACAATGGAAGCTCCTCTTGGTATCGGGAATTCCGAAACACGGAAGATAAGCAGAAATACAATATTGTTTCGGAAGCAGACGGCAACCAATATCTTCAGCTTTGGCGAGATGAAGCTCTGTCCGCCACTGATCCTCATTTTCACTATTTTGAATATCATAGCCTTTCCGGCGCCTACACCATGACCTTCGATTTCTACATGGAAACAGATACGGCAGGTTGGGTGCTGAATATGCTTCAGGATCATACCTTCCCCAATGGCAAGCCGATTCTGGCCTATGTGGACAAATTCGGTGCGAGGATCTGTGATCAGGCTACGGATGGGAGCAATCTTTTTTCCTATATTAAGAATAACGATGGTAGCAATTTCATTCCCCAAGTGGGAACATGGTATTCTCTGAAGATGGCATTGGAAGAGAACAAGATGATCCTGAAGATCTGGGAGCGCGGAGGAATCGAGCCGGACGTGGGTGCCGGTTTAGCTGTTTGCAGGGCGAAGGTCCTTGATAAAACAGCTCTGCAGTCCGAGCATAGCATCCGTTTCCGCACACGGATCGAGAAGGGGGCAGAGGCATCCTTGCGTCTGGATAATCTGAAGCTTTCCAAGGAACTCACGGTAAAGACCTCCCGGTACACCTACGCAAAGCAGGGAGATCTGCTAAGGGAACTTACACCGGAGTATATGGGTCGGGATCTTGCTATGGAACTGCCTTATCCCGTGGTGTATGTGGATGCCGACAATAAGGGCATTGTAGAAGCCGGTGTAGCAAAGAAGGAAGGGCATACCCAACTGAATGTCAGCCTGCAGGATGTGCGGGGAAAAGATACGGGGATCGCCTATTCCACAACCCTGATCGTGGGCAATGCCTACGGGATCGCCATTGAGGGTGGCAACATTACCGTTGCAGAATCTGCCATCAACACAAGCAAGCAGTTGTCGATTGCTGTGGATAGCACCCTGCCCATTCCCGAAGGATATCAAATTAAGTGGGAATCAGAAGATCCTTATGTGGCAACTGTCGGTAGCACAGGCTTGCTGACCTATAAAGCCTTTGGTGATACAGTCATCACTGCCCGTGTGGTAGATGCCCATGGGAAGGAAACCCTGTACTTTGCCAAAATCAAGGTGCAGATCGGCCAGACACCTGTGCGGATCTTATCTATCGGCAACGATATCAGCAACAATGCCATGACACGGCTGAGTTATCTGGCACAGCTCTACGGTTTGCGCTATCAGACGGATTATCTGGAATTGGGAAGCACAACACTCCGTGACCATGCCTACAATATGGCACAGGGAAATGCTGTATACACATGGACAACATCCAATGCCTCTACCGGCGCTTTGCGTACCAAAACAGCCACAGTGACCATCGAAGACACTGTGGAGAGTGCCGAGTGGGATTACATCATTTTGAATCAAAGCCCCATTGAGGCGGGCTTCGACGGTACTTATAACCAAGATCTGCAGTATCTGCTGGATTACCTTGGGGATGTACAGCCTCATGTGAAGGTTTACTGGAGCATGAACTGGGCCTTCATTAACGGCAGTAGCGGAGCCAACGGTTCCTTCTCCAACAGTGAAGTTACCCATGATGAGAATTACGCAAAGTTCTACAATTCCGATTATGCTATTATGCACAACGCTTTCGCCTCCACGCTGGAGAAGTATATTGTAGGTGCGGATGCCGAATTTGGTGCATCCAATCCCAATGGCTTTGACGGATGGCTTCCTGTGGGTGAGGTGATCAACCGAATCCGTAGCAGTGTAGGGGTATTTACCCACACAAGTTCGGACTTCTACAGCCTCAATGATGTGGGCAGAGTGACGGCAGGTCTTACGATCCTGAAGACCTTACATCCCGACTTGAATTTGGATACAGTCACTGCTTCCCAAATCTCTTCCGTGGCAACCGTAGATGAGGCCAAACTGACAACGATCCGCAAGGCTGTGACCACCGGGGCTACCCTTGCCAATACCGAGGGTAAAGTACCTGCAAAGCTAAAGGTATCCAAAACGGACACCTCCGATATTGCTTCTGCCTATCCGGGCAGTGTGATCCTGGGACAGGAGGATCTGCCCAATATCCTCCATTTTCCCGATACGAAGGTGACTTCCGACGGCACTGTTTGGGCTTGCGCCTATGTGAACACCGTTCACTATCCCGATCCTATGAGCAAGAATCCCAGCCATCCCATGTGGCAGGGTGTGGGTGACCTGATTATCTGGACAGGCACTCAGGATGATACAACTGCACAGTGGCAGGCAAGCTATGAAAATCCTAAGCTGGTCATTACTCAGGAGCTGCTGGAGAAATGGGGCTGTACCGAGATTTATGATCGTTATGCTCTGCTGAAAACCGATCCCGAGGCGGACTACACGGTTATGGCAGATCCCCGTGACGGCAATTTTGGTGTGGTTACTGCGGATATGGACGGTGACGGAGTCGGGGAAGAGGTGCTTCTGTTTACCTTCTGGATTCGTTACTATGACCAAGACGGTGACCAGTGTCCTCATCGGCAGTTTATGACTTGGGCTGTCAGAGAAGGAGAAGAATGGGTCTGGGCAGATCGCTGTCAGGAGCTGAAGCCTGCCAATTCCCGAGGAGGTATAGGCAAACGGGGTGATATTACTGCCTTCTCCGATGGCACGATCCTGATCCCTTGCTACGGCAGTTCCGTAGGTGTCCCTGCCGAGGCAAGCTATGATCCCACCTCCTCTTTTGTCATGTGTATGAAGTTCGATCCTGCCAAGGGAGAATGGCTTGAGATCTACAGCTATGACATCCCCAATTTGGACAAAGAAGAGGACGCTACCATTAACGAGGTTTCTCTGGTTGCTCCCGATCCCGACAGCAACACGGTCTATGCCTTCTCATACTAATTTTCAATTAAAACAAGACATTATCCAAGCGCGACCAGTAATGCTACGAACAGTCTCGGAAGTGAGAGAACATATGCAGTCACAAAGACGAGTTACGACTTTTTCAAGGGTAGAAAAAACTTCGTTGCGAAAGC
>JAZMZW010000188.1:0-5296 GCA_045586205.1 Faecousia sp.
TCTGAAGTCCAGAGCAGCGTTTTCCATGTTCATCTGCATGCCGATGGTGCCTGCGTCAGTGGACAGACCCTTCTCGCCCATAGCGGTCAGGAAAGCCTGAGCTGCCATCTCGCCGATGGTGGTGTTGGAGCAGTAGTAGAACTGGTTGTAGTAGTCCTGGTTCTCGGGCATGTCGCCGTTGCAAATGCCGCAGTTAACGAAGTTCAGGATGATGCCTGCGTTGGTAGCTTCCATAGCCTTGGGAACGGTGGGGTCGATGTTCAGGGTAGCGGTGAGGATAGCGTCGGGGTTCTGGGAGATGGCGTTTTCCAGAGCGGCAACATAGCCTTCTGCGTCAACTTCCTGTGCGGGGCCCATGACGGAGTAGTCGATGGTGATGCCGAGCTTTGCTTCGTAGTCCTTCTTAGCCTGCTGGATGCCGGTTTCAACCTGGGACCAGAAGTCGGATGCGGTGGAAGGGGTAACGTAGATGATCTTGTAGGACTTCTTGCCGGAATCGGTGGTCTTGCCGTCGCCCTTGCAGCCTGCAAAGAGAGCAACGATCATGACGAGTGCGAGTGCGAGTGCGATGATCTTTTTCATGTTTTTTTCCTCCTAGTTTTAATACCTTATCTTAAGAATTGCGATGTGCAATGACATCCGAAGTGAATGGGAAGCTGAAGCTCCGATTTACAGAACGCCCTTCTGCAGGATGATGCAGCCGTAAGGCAGCTTCTCGCTGGTGCAGATGGTGATGTAGGCATTGGCTGCCTTCTCGTAGAACTTGGTACGCTCGATCTCGCCGACGCACTCAGCCTTGTAGCCGTTGTTGACCACTGCGGCAATGGTGTCTTCCCAGACCTTGTTCTCGGTGAGAACTACGCCGGAGTCTGCATCGGGGATCATGTACATAATGGGATGCTCACAGTAATCCACATCCAGGGGAACCAGCTTCAGGATGGCATCGACCATCTCTGCGGCACCGTTGCCCTTGGCCTGAATGCTGATAGCATTGGGGGACTTGGTGATGGGGGGATAGAAGTGGTCGGCAATAACGATCAGATCGCCATGACCGGTATCTGCCAAAGCCTTCAGCAGATCGGAACCGATAATATCGGGAATACCTCTTAACATACTTGTTTCCTCCTGTAATTTTTATCAGAGTTTCACTCTGTAAGTGATGACTTAAGCTCTCTCAGCCAGGAAAGCGTCGATCTCTTCTCTGGTGGGCATTGCGGGAGTAGTGCCCATACGCTGTACGGACAGTGCTGCCAGACCCTGAGCGAAACGAGCTGCTTCCCACAGATCCTTGCCCTCGGACAGAGCAGTCAGGAAGCCGCCGTTGAAAGCATCGCCTGCGCCGGTGGTATCCACAGCCTGAACCTTGAAGCAGGGAATGATCTTGGACTCTTCCTTGGTTGCCACATAAACACCGCGGCTACCCAGAGTGATCAGAACATTCTCAACACCCTTGTCGAAGAAAACCTTGGCTGCCTTGTCGGCACTTTCCAGATCGTTGACGGGGATGCCGGTGATCTCTTCTGCTTCCACCTCATTGGGAGTGACCAGATATGCACCATTGAGGAACTCGTCTCTCATGGGCTGATAGGGAGCGGTGTTGATGATGACACGAACACCGTTGTCCTTTGCCAGCTGAGCGACCTTCTCGTTGGCGTCCTGATTGACTTCCAGCTGAAGCAGAACATATGCAGAGGTCTTGATCTGCTCTTCGACCTTTGCCAGATCCTCGTCGGTGATGGTGTTGCAAGCACCGGGAACAATGACGATCTCGTTCTGGCTGGTGTTCTCGTCAACACTGATGAGAGCGATGCCGGTACCAACTTCTTCGTTGACGAAGACATATTCCTTGGAAAGACCGACTGCATCCATAGCCTCATAGGCTACATTTGCCATGGAGTCCCTACCAACCTTGGTGATCATGACCACATTACCGCCGGCCTTGTGAGCGGCGATACCCTGATTGAAGCCCTTGCCACCTGCACCCTGCTTGAAGAGGCTGCCGCGGACGGTCTCACCGGGAACGGGGAGATGAGGAGTTCTTGCCATGAGGTCTACAACAAAGCTACCAAAGACTGTTACTTTCTGATTCATGTTCCGTTTCCTCCGTAATTCATAGTTTCATATTTATAAAGAAATTAAGGGACGAATGAAGATACTGCTGTTTATAAGTGGTGGCCGTATTTCTCCGAGCCCCGAAGGACCAGATCCGTGGGAAGGCTCTCTCTTTGAGAGTGACCGGAAGCACTTTCCTGCTCAAAGCAGTTCAGCAGGAGGCGCATTGCCCGTCTGCCCATTTCATACACATCACGGCAGACAGTAGAAATATTATAATTCAACCAGTTCAGTGTGTCAATATCGTCAAAGCCGATCAGGGAAATATCTTTTCCCACTTCCAGCCCCAACTGGCTGAAGGCTCGCAGACAACCGAGGGTGGTCATATTGTTGGAAGCGAAAATGGCCGTGGGCGGTTCGGGGAGCTTGCACAGTGCCAAGGTCTCCTCGTAAGCTCGCTGTACACGGAAGTCTCCGTGACGGACATACTCTCTGTGAAGGGGCAGACCGAATTCGGACAAGGCCCGTTCATAGCCACGCAGTCGCTCCTTACCGGGACGGGAATGCTGAGGTCCGGTGACGATGGCGATCCGCTGATGTCCTCCCACAATGAGGAACTTGATGGCACGGTAGACACCTTCTTCATCTCGGGTGACGACACGGTCGAAACGGTTGTCGTCAACCTCACGGTCCAGAAGCACCACAGGAATGGATCTGGCGGCGAAATCTTGTAATTGTAATAATGTATCCCGACTGTACTCGGATACGGGGGTAATGATGATCCCTCTGAGTCTATGCTCACGCATTGTGTGCAGGATCTTCTGTTCTCTTGCGGCATCTTCATCGGTGCTGTAGAGGAGCACCTGGAATCCATGCTCATCGGCAACTGTGGTCACACCCTGCAGGATCTTGGAGAAAAAGGGATTGTTGATATCTGGTACCACCACTCCGATGGATGTGGAAAGGCAGGTACTCAGACTTCTCGCCATGCTATTGGGCACATAATTCAACTTTTGCACTGCTTCCAATACACGACGGGTGCTTTTCTCACTGACCGATGCACTACGATTCATGACTCGAGATACCGTTGCTATGGAGACACCGGCTTCTTTTGCGATCTCGTAAATGTTGGCCTCTTGTTTACTCATATTGCAACCATCCGTTTCCATAAATGTAAGCGGTTACATCCTCTTTCTGTTTACAAAATACACTATTTTTTCCAATTTGTCAATAGGGAATTTTTCACTTTGTAAACATTTACAATTTCTCCCTCTACCCATTAGCAAAAATGACGAAAGCACATACATTTACATGTCATGAGCCCTTTCGACACCAAAGCTTCTCCCCTTTTTACAGGATGTTATAGCAAAAAACCGTGTGATCCCATAGTGCTTGCCCAAAAGAACAATGTGTTATAGGGCACAGGCGTACAAAGAGCCTACAGAGCCGACCACAGAAACGGCATGCACCTTATCCGGCAGCGAAACCAACCGTTACAGGCTCAAAAGCAAGGCGTAGCAGACACTATCGGGAAACAGATCATCCGATTTCCCCAAAAAAGGACTGTCGTTATTACACGGCAGTCCTTTTTGGGGTAATAATCAGGAAGTTAAAAAGTCTCGTGAGTAGTGGAAGGGAGTACTTAAAAAGGTTTGGCCACAGCCACGTTTATTTTTCATGAGTTCTAAAACTGCAATTTCAATGCTGTACAAGCTCAGTTGCTAAAGAAGGCCAAGGCACTGTCGGAGTAGGCGAAGAGGGCCTTGCACAGGTCTAACAGGTCACCGGTCTTGTTGTTTCCGTAAGTATCGGCACTGTATTGCAAGGTGCAGGATACCGGGTCTTCTCCCGCGTAGACCTGAATAGAAACCACGCTCCGCAGCTCAGCGGCTAAGAGGCCATCGAAGGAGAAAGCGTACTGCCTGTTGGCTTGATTGTAGGTCTCTATCTGCTCTACAGTGATAGTTACGAGCTTTCCCTCAACGTCGGTGTAACTGACATGAAGGTTCAAATCCTCCAAATTACCGCTGTAGTCTGCGGTGCTGAACACGAACTTCAAGGCGACCTTGGATTCCAAGTTCAGGGTCTTGCCTGCCCAATCGATGGTGGGAGCAGACAGGTCATTCAAGGTACGATTGGTATTGCCGAAGGTCACTGTATTCAGGTCGGTGAGATAAGCCTTTTGGTCCTGTGTCATGGCTTCATCCGCAAGGGCATCTGTACGGTAGCTCTTAAAGCTCTGTGCCTTTGCCCCGTACCGGAGAAGATCTGCACAGATCCTCTTAAGCTCCGTGGAAATGCCTTCCTTCCCAAGCTGGCTGTAGGCGTATGTGGCAATGCTGTAGAAGTCCGTTTGGGAAACATAGTCCACCCCCTCCTTTTGCAGAGTCAGGGTAGCTTCTACCACATCATTCATCTGAATCGCCGTGAGGCCGTCCAGGGTGAAGTAATAATAATTCCCATTCAGAACCGGTGAAAGGGTCAAAGTTTTGTAACCTGTCCAGAGGTCGCCCTCATAAATGGGTACAATCACCTCCAAGGAATAGCTGTCGTAGTCCGCTAACAGCTTTGCTTTGACCAAATAGTTTATCGAGATGTCACTGGCAAGATTTAGGGAATGGTAGATTGTGATACTCTCATCCGGTTCCGGATAGGAAGATAAGGGGTTGAAGGTATAGCCATACTTCAGTGCAAAGGTTTCCGTTGTGGAATTGTCATAGCCGTAGATTCTTCCGTTTTCACTCAGAGAAAGGGTCTCCTTTTCATCGTAAAATTCACAGGCAGGATTCAGAATATAAATACTTTCCAATCCGACGCAGCCGTAGAAGGCACGATAGTCGATGGCTTTTACGCTGCGAGGAATGGTCACGGAGGTCAAGGCGGCGCAGTCGTAGAAGGCACAACGATCGATATAGGTTACACTTTCCGGAATGGTTACGGATTCTAAGCCGGTGCAGTTCCTGAAGACACTGTTACTGAGGATTTCCACCTTGTTCGGTATAGTCACAGAGGTCAGGGCGGTGCATTTTTGGAATGCAGAGGCTCCGATGGTGCTCACGCTGTTGGGGAGCGTTACAGAGGACAGACGGGTGCAGCCGTAGAAGGCATGATCACCGATGGAGCTTACACTATTCGGAATTGTTATGGAACGCAGCCGCTCGCAACCGTAGAAGGCTTCTGTTCCGATGGTCTTTACGCTGTTCGGAATCTCCACGGAGCTTAGACGGTTACAGCCGTAGAAAGT
>JAZMZW010000189.1:0-1799 GCA_045586205.1 Faecousia sp.
GGATCTGTACCAGTCCCTCATCAAGGTGGCCTCTGCCGACGTGGTGAAGAACGAGAAGACCGGCGAGATCCTCTCCTTTGAGCTGACTCCCGTCGAATAAGAACCCCAAAAGCGCACCGGAAACGGTGCGCTTTTTCTTGCGGTTTGGGGAAGAATATGATAAAATTAAAAATTGAAAGTTGAAAATTGAAAATTCTGTGTTGTGTCCGAATTTTCAATTATGCTTATCGGCTTAAATCAGCAACGCACCTCTTGCCCCCCTCATTTATGAGGGGGGATGTCCAAGCGAAGCGCAGGACAGGGGGGAGTGTGCGGTACAATATTCCTCCTTCATCGGCACTTCGGCGAATACGAACTGCGGCAGGACTCCCCCCGCCCCTCCGGGGCACGGCAGAATGTCAAGTCAAGTGCAACATTTTTTAGAGAAGAACTCAAGAGGAGAAAGATAATCAAGGGTCTTTCTGGGGCGGGAGTTGATGAGAGAAACAACTCGCTGTACCTCCTCATCTCCGATCAGAAGAAAATCAGTTCCTTTGGGAAAGAAGAATCGAATCAAGTCATTGGTGTTCTCGTTCAGACCACGCTGCCATGGCGAGTGCGGATCTGCAAAGTAGATCGTTGTATCCAGATCCTTCTCAATATCCAAAAATGCGGCAAACTCAGAGCCGTTATCCAGTGTTAGCGTCTCCACAGGGATTTCCGCCTCGATAGCGGAGAAGGCTCGCCGGAAGGCATCCCGAATATCCTCTTGCTTTCGGCTTGGACTTCGTGCAGCTACCAGCAGCTTTCCCTTGCGATCCACAGCGGTCACCAGGCATCCCTTTCCAATTGCGCCGTACACGGTATCACCCTCCCAATCGCCAAAGCGTTCCTTTGTTTCTACAACGGCAGGACGGTCATGGATCGTATGAACGGGGTGGATGCTTTTATACTCTGTTTTGGAGGAATGCCGATGTTTACCGTGACGACGAAGATACTTTTGGGCTGCAAATGTTCCAAATGCACCCTTTCGGATCATTCGATAGATCGTGGAACAGGACACCGGCATACCATCGCGGGCTGCTCGTACAGCGATGACTTCAGGAGGCCATGCGTGAGCCAGACGAGTCTGGATATAGTGGTAGAGTTCGCTGTCCGGTGCAACGGCAGCTTTCCTGACACAGAGCTTGCGCCGCTGGATATAGAGCGTTGTTGCACGCCAGGGATGATACCGGTTTTTCTTGTGGCTGTAATTACGCTCCACTTCCCGCTTGATGGTAGACCGATGGCGTCCCAGATCACGGGCGATCTGGCTATAATTTTTCTTCTCTCTCAAAAGTTGAGCTAGACTTTCTCTCTCCTCATGTGTAAAATGTGTGTAGGACAATGTGTTCACCTCTGTGTGTTTTGTTGTGTCGCAACTACATTTTACACTTTGGTTGAGCACATTGTCTCTATTTTTTATTGTTGCACTTGATATGATAATCTGCCGTGCCCCGCAGGGGCGGGGGGAGTCCTGCCGCAGTTCGGATTCGCCGAGGTGTTGATGGAGGAGGAACGGTGTACCGCATACTCCCCCCTGGCCTTCGGCCATCCCCCCTCATAAATGAGGGGGGCGAGATTCCCCCTCTGGCCTACGGCTATCCCCCCTCATAAATGAGGGGGGCAAGAGGGATGTTCAAAATCGGAGAAAGGCAGTGGTACTTATGATGAAAAACGGGACGAGGGCCATGGTGGTTCGGACGGTGCGGCGGGTGACCCGGTCCGAGACGGGACGGCGGGCGGCAGTGCTGGGGCTCTGGGCTGTGGGGGGATTTTTT
>JAZMZW010000190.1:0-8336 GCA_045586205.1 Faecousia sp.
CTCTACCACCTTGGTTTGGTGTGTCTTTTTTTAGGGGGATTTTCGTTTTTTATGCACAAAAACCTAACAATCTGTGCATAACTCGCTCGTGGCGAGCCACCGCAGGACAGCCTCCGAAAATTTTATTTTGAGACAGCCCCATCGCTGGATTTTACAATATCATTCCTTGGAAGGCCTGAGAAGCCAGGTACAGGCCGAAGGCGCTGAGCACGGGGGCGGCCTTGGCTACGGGGCCGGTGGACATTCTGTCGGTCATGGAACGGAAGATCCATGTGCAGGCGGTGAAGACCGCTGCGCCTACCACAGCGGGCTTCCAGCACTGTGCAAGGCTGAAATAGCCGGAGGCAACAGGCAGGAGACCGAAGCTCAGAGCGGAGAAGATCACCACGCATACATAGCAATCACTGCCCTTGGGCGCTACGTAGAACTCCAACAGCAGAGCCAGCAGGCTCAGAGCTACCATATTGGGAATGTTCAGCTCGGGGAGAACAACTGCGGGAGCGAAGTAACGCAGGAGCAGTTCTGCCAGCAGTGCCACAGTGAGAAGCACAGCCAGAGCAATATTCAGGAAGTAACGTTTCTCTTTCATACCTTAACCTCCCCAAGAAGTTGCACTTGATTCCACATCCGCACCGGTGACATAGGCCACGGCGGAGTTGACACTGCGGGCGATGGCCTTGGAGGTGACGGTTGCACCGCTGATGCCGTCGACATACACACTGTCTTCTGCAGAGCTTGCGCTGTCGGTAGCACCGCTAAAGGCATCTGCTTCCCCGGTGCCGATTGCCACATTTCCTGCGGTATTCAGGAACTGTGCCAGGAATTCATGATCCTGTAAGGCGGTGAAGCCCAGACCACGGGTTTCTGCCAGATCGGTGACTACCAGACCGGTGACCTTACCGGCATTGCTGACACCGACCAACATAGTGATGGGGGCGGCATAGCCTTGGGTACGGGTTTGGATCACATAGCCGTTTTCCGCCTTGTGGACGGAGAGAATGTTGCTGTCCTCGCCGGTGTAGGCCTCTTCAGTGAAAACTTCACTGCCGGGGAGAATGGTCTGCATGTGCCACAGAAGATTTTCTTCTGCTTTCTTGGCTCCGGGGCCTTCCAGACCCAGAGAAAGAGCTAAAAGCACAGCGGCACAAACAACGAGAACGATCAGGGGAAGGAAAACAGATTTTTTCATTTTGCCTTACCTCCTTTTGTTACGCCGAAGGGTCTGGGAGTGGTGAAACGGTCCAGCACCCAAACCAGAGCGTTCATGAGCAGAATTGCATAGGTCACACCTTCGGGGAAGAGACCGAAGTAACGGAACAGCACCGTCAAACCACCGCAACCGATACCGTAGAGGATCTGACCCCAGGGAGTTGCGGGGGAGGTGGCATAGTCCGTTGCCATGAAGATGGCGCCCAGCATGACACCGCCGGACAGGAGGCTGTAGAGCATCCACTGCACAGCACTGTCGGTCTTGTGGAAAATCAGGGTCAGGACAGCCATGCTTCCCAGATAAGCCAGAGGGATACGGGCGGAAATGACCTTACGGGCTACCAGATACACACCGCCCAGGATCAGAGCCAAAGCGGAGATCTCGCCGATAGAGCCGGGGCAATTGCCAAGGAACATATCCAGCAGGCTTTCTTCGGGCAGGGCGGGCATGACCATGTGGTGCAGGGGAGTGGCGGAGCTGACAGCGTCTACACCCAGGGCAGGGTAGCGAACCATAGCTCCGGGAACTAAAAAGAGCATAAAGGCACGAGCTAGCAGTGCGGGGTTAAAAATATTCTGACCCAGACCGCCACACAGGAGCTTCACTGCCAGAATGGCGAAGATACTGCCCACAACGGCGAGCCACAGGGGGACAGACACAGGCAGAGTCATGGCAAGGAGCAGACCGGTGACCAGACAGGAGCAATCAATGACGGTGTTGCGATCCTTGGCCAGCAGGCTGTAGACATACTCCGTTCCTGCGGCGGTTACCACACAGACCGAAGCCACAAGGAGAGCACGCAGACCCAGTACCCACGCACCTACCAGCAGGGCAGGGATCAGGGCGATGACCACATCCAGCATCAGACGGCTGGTGCGGAAGTTCCCACGGATGTGAGGGGAAGAAGCAACGGTTAATTTCATTTTCCTTTCGCCTCCCTAAGTAATTTCTTGCCTTTGCGGAAGGTCTCTGTCAGGGGGAGCTTGCCGGGGCAGGTGAAGGAACAGCAACCGCACTCGATGCAGTCAAGAAGGTGCAGTCGCTTCAGATCCTCCATACGCTCTGCCTTGGAGAAGCGGTACAGATACAGGGGTTGGAGCTTCATGGGGCAGACCAAGATGCACTTACCGCAACGGAGACACACGGGATTTTCCGCCGCACCGTTGAGATCCTTCAGCAGACACAGGATGGAGTTGGTGGCCTTGACCACGGGGACGCTGAGGTCACTCTGGGCAACACCCATCATAGGGCCGCCGCTGATGACACGTTCCGTGCGATCGTTGAGACCACCGGCGGCTTCCACCAGATCGTGGAAGCTTGTGCCGATACGGACGATGAAGTTCTGAGGCTCTGCAATGGCCTCGCCGGAAACGGTAACAATACGCTGAGTCAGGGGCTTGCCCAGACGGACAGCGCGGAAAATGGCCGCAAAGGTAGATACATTGAAGACCGCACAGTTTACACTGACGGGAAGCTGACCGGAGGGAACTTCTCTGCCGGTAAGGGCGAGGATCAACTGCTTCTCTGCACCCTAAGGGTAACGGGTGGGCAGGACAGCGATCTCAATGTCGGGGTAGGTCTTGGACAGACTGCGGAGCTTTTCGATGGCAAGAACCTTGTTATCCTCTACTGCCAGAACCACTCGCCGGGGCTTGAGGATGTCCTTCAGGATCAACATGCCTTCCAGCACATGCTCCGGCTCCGTACGCAGGAGAGAGTCGTCTGCGGTGATATAGGGCTCACATTCGCAAGCATTGGCAATGAGGGTATCGACCTTGCCCATAGCGGACAGAGCCTTGACATTGCCGGGGAAGGCGGCACCGCCCATACCTACGATACCTGCACCGCGGATGCAGTCCAGGATCTCCTCGGTGGTGGTGGGAATGGTGCCGGGCTGAGTGGAGTCACGGAAGTCGTTCTCAATGACTACCGCAAGAGCCTGCCCCAGAGAGGAATGGGGACGGGGTTCAATGGCAACGACCTTGCCGGAAACAGAAGCGTGTACGGGAACGCACAGGCCTTCTCCGTCACCGATCTTCTGACCCAGAAGCACATGATCTCCTACCTTTACCAGAGGGGTACAGGGAGCACCGATGTGCTGTTGCATGGGGATCACAACTTGCTTGGGGGTAATGGTGCGAAATTCTGTGGTTTTTGTGGACATTTCCTTGTTATATTTGGGATGGATGCCTCCAAAAAACAGGTGTTTCATGCTTTCACCTCAATTATTATGGTAATTTATGTTCTGATCAAAGCTTGGAAGCCGGGGCTGTAGAATTTTTCTCCCTGTGCATTGATCCACAGGGCCTCGGCCTTATATTGTGCCAAAAGTGCTTGTCCCTCTTCTAGGGGCAGGAGGAACAAGGCAGTGGAAAGAGCATCGGCCATGCCGGAATCCTCACAGACAATGGTTACAGACCGCCAGTATTCCGAAGGATACAGGGTTACGGGATCAATGATGTGGTGGTAGAGCTTACCCTCTACCGCATAGGCTCTCTGGTAATCTCCGCTGGTAACCACACAGCCCTTGGTCAGGTACAGGGTGTGGACATAACTTTCTCCTCCCTGGGGATCTTCGATACCGATGACCCATTGAGTGCCTTGGGCATCCTTGGGTCCTGTGGCGCAGACATTTCCGCCTACGCTGATGAGCAGACCCGAGGGGGAGCTCTCTGCCACACGCTGGACAGACCAGCCCTTGGCAATTGCCCCCACATCCAGCTTCAACAGGGGATCGGCGAAGTAAACCGTACCGGCTTCTTCGTCTAAGATCACCTTCTCCAAATCACAGTGGCGGGAGGCCTCCTGTAAGGCACTTTCTTCCGGGAGATAGGCATGGACGGGATCGTCACGGCCGTCGCTCCGTGCCTCGTGCCACAGGGACAGGACTGCGCCCATGGCCACATTGACCTTCTCGTGGGTGGTGTGATACAGGTCCTTGCAATCCTTCAGGAGGGCAAGGATCAGGGGATCGACCTTTACGGGAGCAAGAGAGGCTGTGTCGTTGAGGGTCTTGAGATTGACAATGCCCTCGTATTCATTATAAATATCAAAGAGTTGATGATAGATCAGCAGTTCATCGTGGATCTGCTGTGCTTGGGCTTGGAAGGCCTCCTGACTTTCCGCCTGTCCCACAATGGTGGTCAGGGTGTCGAACAGATCCAGAAAAGTAGCGTTGAACTGCTTCAGCTCCGTCTGCACTTGGGGAGCGGTACAGCCCCCCAGACACAGGCTCAGGAGCAGGATCAGTGCAAGGAGTCGCTTCATGCGTACAGAGCCTTCAGTACAAGATTCTGGAAATCGCCGATAGCAATGGTCACGGAGCTTGCCAGATCGACCTCGGCGGGGGTGGTATCTTCGTTTACAGCAATGCCTTCGATCTCTGCGCCGTTCTTACCGCAGATGTAGGAGGCGAAGGAAGTGGCCTGAACATTCCATTCTGCCATAGCACCGCCCCATGCCACCATGCCGTAGTTCTCTCCCAGCTCGTTCTTGGTCTGCAGGGGAGCGGTAATGTCGGTGGTAATGGTGCCGGTGGCATCAAAGGAGACCTTTGCCTGCAGGGAGTCAATGAGGCAGGCGGTCACAACACCGTTGTTTTCGGTCAGTGCGGTAGCATCTACGGTCAGGGTGGCATCTCCGCCTTCCTCGCTGACCCAACCGGCTTCTGCAGCGGGGAGGACACCCAGCTTCAGGGTGTCTCCGCTCTGTGCGCCCAGATCCTGTGCGTTGGCAACAGCCTTCTCAATGGCGGAAACATAACCGCCAAGGTAAATGGTAGCGGTGCTTGCAAGGTCGCTTCCCTCGGGAGCTTTGCCCTGCTCGTTGACAGCACCGTTGCGGAGCTCTTCCGCAGTCTTGCCTACGGCATACTGTGCCAGAGCGTCTGCCTGTACATTCCATTCGTACTTTGCACCGCCCCAAGCCACCATGCCGTAGTTCTCGCCCAGCTCGTTCTTGGTGAGGATCTCGCCGATTTCAGAGGTGACACTGCCGGTGGCATCGATATTCACCTTGGTGGCAATGCCGTCGATGATGCAGTCTTGGATCACGCCGGCTTCGTCTACCAGAAGAGCAACTACGGTAACATCGTAGTCCACATATTCTGCGTTCTTGCTGCCGGAAACATTGCCCACAATGGCAAGGCCGGTCTTCAGAGCGGTAACGGGAGCTTCTTCGTTCACCTGTGCCAGAGCCTTCTGTACCAGAGCCCGGAAACCGCCGATGGCGATGGTCACGGAGCTTGCCAGATCGGCTTCCGTGGGAGCGGTCTTTTCGTTGACGGCAATGCCGGAGATCTCTTCGGCAGTCTTACCGCAGATGTAGGAAGCGAAGGAAGCGGCCTGTGCATCCCATTCTGCAATAGCACCGCCCCAAGCCACCATGCCGTAGTTCTCGCCCAGTTCGTTCTTGGTCTGCAGGGGAGCGGTAAGATCGGTGGTGATGGTGCCGGTGCCGTCGAACTCTACCTTTGCCTGCAGGGAGTCGATAAGGCAGGAGGTTACAACACCGTTCTTTTCGGTCAGTGCAGTGGCATCTACGGTCAGGGTGGAGTTACCGCCTTCGTTTGCTGCGCCGGTAGCTTCCATAGAGGGGAGAACTGCCAGCTTCAGGCTGTCGCCTACCTGTGCGCCCAATACCTGTGCATTGGCAACAGCGGTTTCAATGGCGGAAACATAACCGCCAAGGTAAATGGTAGCAGTGCTTGCAAGGTCACTTCCTTCGGGAGCCTTGCCCTGTTCGTTGATAGCACCTGCGCGGAGCTCTTCCACAGTCTTGCCTACGGCGTACTGTGCCAGAGCGTCTGCCTGTACATTCCATTCATACTTGGCTCCGCCCCAGGCGACCATGCCGTAGTTTTCGCCCAACTCATTCTTGGTAGAGATGGGGGCAGTGGGGTCGGAAGTAACAGCGCCGGTGGCGTCAATGGTGGTTTTGGTAGCAATGCCGTCGATGATGCAATCCCGGATCACACCGGCTTCGTCTACCATGACAGCTACTACGGTCACATCGTAGTCAGCCTGTACGGCATTTTCACTGCCGGAGATGTTTCCTGCAATGGCAAGGCCGGTTTTCAGAGCGCCGGTTGCAGGAGTTGTGCTTTCGGTGGGTTCTGTAGTGATATCGGGAAGGGTCTCTACAGGGGCGGTGGTGCTGTGATCCTCGGTGCAGTTGTAGACCACGGGAGTGCCTACACAGCCTGCCAACAGGCAGAGGATCAGACCAAGGCTCAATAGGGTTGCCAGTCGTTTTTTCATAAATGTTTTTCCTCCGATGTTTTTATCTTCTCTCATTTCCCATAGGCAAACGAGCAAAGTACAGATGAAATGAAAAATGCTTGATTCCACAACCAAACCGTAGGGGCGAAAGCTATGTCTTCGCCCGTGGCAGTTGCGTTGGGAAAAGGGGATATCATTTTGAAAATGCTAAATCGATGAAAGCTTTCGGGCGAAGACACGGCTTCGCCCCTACAGAAATGCATTGCTGTAATTGTGCCAAGGAATCAAATTGTTTTATTTTGGGTGAAAGATCCCGGCAGGAGCTTCAATACCCCTGCGGCGGCACCGCCGGTGGCAAGGCCGGTGAATACGGCGGTTATCAGCAGGTAAGGCAAATAGCCCAAGATCCCCGGAGTTTGCATCAGGAGCATAGCCGCACAGATCTGCCCGATGTTATGGGCGGCAGCTCCCAGAATGCTGACACCGTACAGGGACAGGAAGGGAAGCTTTCGGCTCAGATACATAGTGACCAGAGCCAGCAGACCTCCCGTCAGGGAGAACAGCAGTCCGCTGATCCCTCCGCCGAACACAGCCCCCATGATGCAACGCAGTACCACAATGGGCAGGGTGGTTTTTACTCCTAAAAGATACAGGGCAACCAGTGTGACGATGTTCGCCAGTCCCAGCTTGATCCCCGGCAAAGGGATTACCAGTTGCAGAGGCAGGAAACGCTCTGTATAAGACAGCCCCAGAGCGAGGGCAATGAGCAGGGCGCTCAAGGCAAGCTTTTTACTGTGCTTCATCTGCTTACCTCACTACGAAATCCACATCACCGGCACCGCTGATGCGCACCTCCACCCGATTGGGCAGACACAGCAAGCTCCGTCCCGGTTGACTGACGGCCCCGCTGTGGACACAGTCTTCTCCCGGGCAGTCGCTGCGGGAGAAACGCACCCGACCGTTTTCAACAGAAACAATATTCAAATAATCCCCTTGGATCTTTACCTCTTGAGTACTGAACAGGGGTAATTCTTGTACAAGGCTTCCTTCCCGGTAGATCTGTACCACGGCATCCTGTCCTGCTTGGACACGGGGCATACACAGCACCCACAGACCCACAGCCAGAACAAGGACAGCCACAATAGCTACCCAATCTCCCCGACGGAAAACCGTATCCTTAGTTCGGTTCATAGCAACCTCCCACAGAATCTCTATAACAGCTCGTGGAAGCGCTTTCTTTTTCAAAAGCTCAAACTCCACTAATGATATCATATCTGATTTTGGTAGAAAAGTAAAGACAATTTTTCAGTAAAAATAATGTAAGAAATATCCAACAAACCCACAGGAATTCCCTACAAAATAAATTTTTGTCTATATATCCCTCACATCACTCTGCATAGAGCACCGACCCATTGCCTGATTTCGGTTAGCCGAATTGTATGCGATTGCAGAAATCCCCTTGGATCACCCACAGGGAGAGCCAAGTAGCCGGTGCGTTGATATACGGTTGCCTTGTTGGCACTTCAATAACTCTAACGCCCTTCTTCAGAAGCATGCACCCATCGTAGGGCAAGCCGGTCTCACTGCGGCTCGGTCAGGACACGGCTCTGACAGTCCACCGGACTGTCATTCACTCCCGTGTCCTCCGCTTCGCTACCTCAGCTTGCCGGTGCAGGAAGTGCGTACTTCTGAAACGGCTTCTTGGCTTGCTGTTTCTGAATTACTTTGTTGGGTTGATATACGGATACCTTGTTGGCTCTGAAATACTTTGCTTCCTGCCGGAGGCCTTACTTTCTTGTGTCGACAAGAAAGTAAGCAAAGAAGCGACCGGAGGAGAGGCGCTGAACGATTTCCTTTCGATACCCTTACGCTCTCGTTCCCCTTTACCTCGGAAATAACCGCCCTCT
>JAZMZW010000191.1:0-9148 GCA_045586205.1 Faecousia sp.
GGTTTACCTCTTGATTTTACCACAATATATAGTATAATAGGAGCGAGATAAGAAAAGGAGTGTAAAGTTATGAAGATCATTAAGAGAAACGGAGCGGAAGAGCTCTTTCATATTGAGAAAATTGAGACAGCCATCAGCAAGGCAAATGCTGTTGTAGAAGAAGCTGCCCGCATGACGCCCCTGCAGATCAAGCGCATTTCCGAAAGTGTGGAAATTCGTTGCCGTCAAATGAACCGCAGTCTGTCTGTGGAGGAAATTCAGGATCTGGTAGAGGCACAGATCATGGCTCACGGAGCTTTTGAGGTTGCCAAGAAGTATATTACCTACCGCTATACCCGTGAGCTTGTCCGCCGTTCCAATACCACGGACGATCGTATCTTGACCCTCATTGAGTCCAACAATGAGGAAGTCAAGCAGGAAAATGCCAACAAGAATCCCACAGTCAATGCCGTACAGCGTGACTATATGGCAGGTGAGGTCTCCAAGGACATTACCCGTCGTATCCTCCTGCCCCGTGAGATCGTAGAGGCACACGAGGCCGGCATCATCCATTTCCATGATGCGGACTATTATGCCCAGCATATGCACAACTGCGATCTGGTGAATCTGGAGGACATGCTTCAGAACGGCACAGTCATTTCCGGCACTCTCATCGAGAAGCCCCATTCCTTCTCCACCGCCTGTAATATCGCCACCCAGATCATTGCACAGGTGGCTTCCAACCAGTACGGCGGTCAGTCTATTTCCCTGACCCATTTGGCTCCCTTTGTAGAGGTCAGCCGTCGGAAGATCCGTGCCTCCGTGGAGGCGGAATTTGCGGATATGGGCATCACCGCAACAGAGGAGCAGATCTCCAAGATCGTGGAGAGCCGTCTGCTGGAGGAGATCCGTCGCGGTGTCCAGACCATTCAGTATCAGGTGGTTACCCTCATGACCACCAACGGACAGGCTCCCTTTATTACCGTGTTCATGTACCTCAATGAGGCAAGAGATGAGCAGGAGAAGGCTGACCTTGCCATTATTATTGAAGAAACCCTCCGTCAGCGCTATCAGGGCGTGAAGAACGAAAAGGGCGTGTGGATCACCCCTGCCTTCCCCAAGCTGATCTATGTATTGGAAGAGGACAACATCCACGAGGATTCCAAGTATTTCTACCTGACCCGTCTGGCAGCAGAGTGTACCGCTCGCCGTATGGTTCCCGATTATATTTCCGAAAAGAAAATGCTGGAACTGAAGGTGGACAAGAACGGCGAAGGCCACTGCTACACCTGCATGGGCTGTCGTAGCTTCCTGACTCCCTATGTGGACGAGAACGGAAAGCCCAAGTATTACGGCAGATTTAACCAGGGCGTGGTCACCATTAACCTTGTAGATATCGCCCTGTCCTCCGGCAAGGATAAGGAAAAGTTCTGGAGCATTTTCGATGAGCGTCTGGATCTTTGCTACCGCGCCCTTATGTGCCGTCACAACCGTCTGAAGGGTACGCTGTCCGATGCCGCTCCCATTCTGTGGCAGTACGGTGCATTGGCTAGACTGGAAAAGGGTGAGCCCATCGACAAGCTTCTTTACGGCGGATATTCCACCATCTCTCTGGGCTATGCAGGTCTGTATGAGTGCGTCAAGTACATGACCGGCAAGTCCCACACAGATCCCGCGGCCAAGCCCTTCGCCTTGGAGGTCATGCAGTATCTGAATGCCGCCTGCGCCGGCTGGAAGAAGAAGCACAACATGGACTTCAGCCTTTACGGCACACCTCTGGAATCCACCACCTACAAGTTTGCAAAGGCTCTGCAACAGCGCTTCGGCATTGTACCCGGTGTTACGGACAAGAGCTATATTACCAACTCCTACCACATTCATGTGACCGAGGAAATCAATGCCTTTGAGAAGCTGGCCTTTGAAGCAC
This sequence comes from Faecousia sp., assembly GCA_045586205.1. Classification (GTDB taxonomy): domain Bacteria; phylum Bacillota; class Clostridia; order Oscillospirales; family Oscillospiraceae; genus JAZOXB01. Next base: position 1,907 of record JAZMZW010000191.1, read on the forward strand.
AGTTCCAGGCGCTGTCTCCCGGCGGTGCTATCAGCTATGTGAAAGTGCCGGATATGCAGAACAACATTGATGCAGTTCTGGAGCTTATGCGTTTCATCTATGATAATATTATGTATGCCGAGCTGAACACCAAGTCCGACTACTGTCAGGAATGTGGCTATGACGGGGAGATCTCCACTATGGAGAAGGACAGCAAGCTCATCTGGGTCTGCCCCAACTGCGGAAATACCGACCAGAGCAAGATGAATGTTGCCCGCCGTACCTGTGGCTATATCGGCACACAATATTGGAATCAGGGCAGAACCCAGGAAATTCGGGAACGAGTCCTGCATCTGTAAGGAAGGGGAGGTTACCCTTGCTTCACTGTGAACCCATTTGTATTACGGATCTCTCCGCACCGCAGTTGGATGTCTTTGCCCGTAAGACAGAGGCACAGCTTCTCAACAGGGAGCATCCCGAGGAAGGGATCTTCATTGCGGAAAGCCCCAAGGTCATTGAACGGGCCTTGGACGGTGGCTATGAAGCCCTATCCTTTCTGGTTGAGGACAAGCATCTGGAAGGGGAGGCGGCACCGATCCTTGCCCGCTGCCCCCATGTCCCCGTATATACCGCAAGCTTTGAGGTGCTGACACAGCTTACGGGCTTCCAACTGACCAGAGGGATGCTCTGCGCCATGCGGAGAAAGCCCCTGCCTGCTGTAAAGGAACTGTGCGCCACTGCCAAGCGGATCGCTGTCTTGGAGAATGTCATGAATCCCACCAATGTGGGGGCTATTATGCGCTCTGCGGCGGCACTGAATATGGATGCTTTGCTCCTGACTCCCGCTTGCTCCGATCCCCTGTACCGCAGAGCCATTCGGGTGAGCATGGGTACGGTATTCCAGCTTCCCTGGACATTCTACGATCCTCAGACACAAGGGGAGGAATTGAAGGAACTGGGCTTCAAGACTGTTGCTATGGCACTGCGGGAGGACTCTGTTTCTCTCTCCGATCCCCGACTGAAGGGGGAAGAACGCCTTGCTATCATCCTTGGTACAGAAGGAGAGGGACTTGCAGACCTGACCATTGCCGACAGCGACTACACCGTCCGCATCCCCATGTCCCACGGCGTAGACTCCCTCAATGTAGCCTCCGCCGCCGCGGTAGCCTTCTGGGAACTGTCCAATAGAGAATAAACAAAAATCTGTCGCAGACCATCGATTGGTGTTCTGCGACAGATTTTAGTTATTTTAGGTCAAAAAAAGGGGCTGCCTCAGTGTTAGTGCCCCCCCGATTTTTGAAATAGCATGGAGGGAAAAACTTTCAATGCTTCTTGTGACTATTCATGGAATGGATAATAAGATTTGTTAAAACAATTTTATCACGCAAACCGTCCCCTGTCCTAGTGCCAAAAAAGTTGCATGTAGTTTCCGCTTATATGAAAAAAAGGCAGATGACCTTACACAGGGAAAACCTGCTTCTCAATCATCTGCCACAGTTGCCGAGGACGGAAGCCCGACCCGGCTACTGAACATAGAGCCCAATGAGGACTCTCTGCAGCTTACGCCCGAAACGCCAACCGGCAAGGCGACTTCCGTCAATCCCAGTGTACCACAGAGTGTCCCTTCTGTCAATAGTGATTTTACACTTGAAGAAGCCTCAACTGTCAACTTGAATCATTGTCCATTTCTACCCTAACTGTCGGTTCGGGGACGGAGCAACTTGTGTGTTGACATTCTTTAAAAAATGGGCTAAGATGGATGGTGTGGAATATAAAAAATCCAAAGGAGGAAATTGTATGAAAAAGCGTATTCTCAGTTTGCTTCTTGCCATTGTGATGATGGTGGGAATGCTTCCTGTGGGGATTTCTGCCCATGGGGAAGAAAACATGATGAAACATGCCGAAGATATGGTAGCAAAGGTAGGGGACACTGCCTATGCTACTTTCACAGAGGCTCTGGAGGCCTGGGTGGATGGAACGACCCTGACTCTCCTTGCGGATGTGACGGATCTGACAGAGAAAATCATTGTTGCGTCCAAAAAGGTGACTCTGGATCTGAACGGTCACGAATTGGGGTTTGCTGCGGATTATAAAGGCATCTCTGTAGGTCAACAGACGACGATGGGATACACACTCAGTGGCGAGATGACCCTTTGCGACAGTGCCGGCGGCGGTGAGATCCGACTGGGCACAGGAAATATTAGCCTTCTCAAAGGCGCGCTCACCATAGAGAGCGGTACGGTATACGGCCCTGTTACCACAAGTAACGATACAAACTTCCTCATGACCGGCGGTGCGGTTATCGCAGAGGCTTCTGAGGGAAGAACAGGTCTGTATATCCGTGGCAGTGCGACGATTACAGGGGGTTCTGCTTGCGGACAGTGGGGACTGAGCACCTATTCCACACAGACTATTGTGATCGGCGGAGATGTTGTGCTTACGGGAGGGGATTATGACAGCTTGAATCCCGGTGCCGCGATTTCTAAGGGGAGTAGCGAGACAATGATCATCTCCGGCACACCTACCTTGCAGGGTGGGTCCGGAGGGGAGATCTATGTAAGCTCAGGATCTATTGTACTGAACACGCAACCCGCAGAAGGGGAAGTATGGGGCGTTTCCATGGGAGAAGCAGGGGTCTTTGCAGTGCCCGGGGAAGGGATCACTCTGGATCCCGAGAAATTCCGCAGTGCGCAAGAAGGCCGGAACTTGGGTATGAATGAAGACGGGGCTCTGTATCTGTGCGATCACAGCATTCCCGGTATGAGCCTGTCCGCAGGGGACGGCACGACCCACAAGACCCTGTGTATGTGCGGAGAAAAGACTCTGGAAGAACTGATCCCCTGCTATGGAGGAGCGGGAACTGCTACCTGTATCTCCGGAAGCATTTGTGAAGGCTGTGGCGGCTTCTATGGGGAGACCGATCCTGCAAAGCATGCCAAGGACAGCTACACCAACGGTATGCGTGACTGCTGTGGAGAGTATCAGCCTGCGGAAGAGATCGGCGGTGTTTACCAAATCGGATCTGCCGGTCAGCTTATGTGGTTTTCCCAACAGGTCAACGGGGGACAATATGCCCTCAATGCCGTTCTGACGGCAGATGTTGATATGATCACCCTCCCCTGGGAGGCTATGGGTCGTAGCTGGGAGACCGCATATACAGGCACCTTTGACGGTGAGGGACATGTGATCTCCAACCTCTCTTACAATGCCCATGCCGATGAAGGCAAGAGACAGAGCTTTATCTACTATTTGGGCGAAGGGGGCACAGTGAAGAATGTGACCTTCCTCAATGCGGATGTATTCACCCACGGCCATGCCAATGCAAATGGCTCTGCGGTTGTGGCCCTGAGAAATTGCGGTACGGTTTCCGGTGTTACGGTCAAGGACTCCCGTGTACAGCTTGGCAACTATGCCTATCTTGCAGGTATTGTAGGTTGCAACGAAAGCAGCGGTGTTATAGAAAATTGCGCTGTGATCAATACGGTCATCCGTCGCAGATTCAGTCGTGACCTGCCCTCCGGGGGTATCGTCCATAAGAATCTGGGCGTGGTGAAGAATTGCTATTCCTACGGGGCTGCCATTGAACATTCCCACAAGTCCAACGGCGGGATCCTTGTAGAAGGTAATGCTCCCGTAAACAGCTTTTATTACACCACCTATACTGTGGTAGAGACGGACTATGCCATGTCCAAGGAGGCCTTCAACTCCGGTGAGGTGGCATATATTCTGGGCGAGCCCTGGGGGCAGAGGATCGGTGTGGAGGAATCTCCCGTTTTTGGGGGAGAGAAGGTTTCCTACGGCTATACCTCCTGTGCCACGGAGCAGACTGCTCCCGTCTATGCCAACGGCCCTGTGACGGAGGAAAAGCCCACCCACTACGGCGGTGTGGCAACCTGTGCCAAGGGTGAGATTTGTGAGCGCTGCGGGGAAGAATACGGAGAGAAGAATTTGGCAAATCACGATCCCGATTGTGTGCCGACCTACATCTCCGGAGAGAGTACTACCGAACATATTGTAAGCTATCCCCTTTGCGGACAGTCTGAGATGGAATTGCACTTCGGCGGCACGGCAAGCTGTATCTCCGGCAAGTGCTGTAGCCTGTGCGGTATGGAATACAGCCACGTTCCGGATCCGAACAATCACCACGAGACCTGCATTCCCACCTATAGCCTCAACAGCTACGGCACTATGCATATCCTTACTTATTCTCAATGCGGGAAAACAGTGAAAGAATACCACACCCTCCGAGAAGTCGACGGAACTTGCTCGGTTTGCGGTTTCTTTGCGGCGCAGGCTTGCACCACCGTAGGTGGCGTCAAGACATATTTCGTATTTCTCCAAGATGCTCTGACCTCTCTGGCTACGGCGAAGGAAGAGGATGGGGCTGTGGTAAGTCTCCAGCGAGATGTGAGTTTGCTTGAATTATATGCCGGTGTTGATTCCGGTGAGTTTACTTTGGATCTGAACGGTCAAAGGATCACGGTCTCTATCATTAGCCCCGGGGCACTCATTTTGAAGGGCGGAAAAATCACCATAACGGACTCCGTGGGCGGGGGCAGTATTTTCGGCTATCCCAATATCTATGCAAAGGGCGATAGCGTTGTGATCATGGAGGGGGGTGCCCTGACCGGATATAGCGGACTTCGATTGGCGGATCATGCAACCGTGATCATAAAGGGCGGTAGTATTACCGTAGAAAGAGAATTGCTGGAAAAGGAGGGAGAAAATTCCCGTCTGATCCTTACAGAGGGAGAAGATGGAAGCTATCCCTTGCTCTACGGCTCTGTGGATGTGTTGAATACAAGCTTGTGTGAGATCCTGGGAGAAGGCATGGCCTTCTATGTAGACGGCAAGAAGGTTGCTGTCACCGAGGATCAGACCCTCCTTGAGGGAGGGGAGATCGCCGTCCGTAAGTGCGGTGATCATACACAGCAGTGGGCCTATAAGGACAACGGAGATGACACCCACAGCAGATACTGCCCCTGCTGCAGTACGGTTGTGGAAACCTCTGCCCACAGCTATACAGACCGTCTGTGTGTTTGCGGAAAGGTATTTTACACTTATGTGGAAAAAGGAAACTGGAAGTTCTCTCACAGCTTGAATCTTGCAAGTGATATTTCCGTAAATCTGGGCTTCCCCAAGGCCTATCTTGCAGGCTTCCCTGTGGAAAATGTCTATGTGGAGGCTGTCATCGCCGTATATGAGGGCAATGAAAAGGTGGGGACGGAAACCCTCCGCTTAAGCCCTGTGGCAAAGGGAGATTACTACTACTTCACCCTTACGGGACTGACTGCGGTGCAGATGAATGACATCGTTTCCTCCGTGCTTTACTGCGAGAAGGACGGTGTGATCTATTACTCTCCCGTGGATGAGTACAGCATCGCCACCTATGCCTATGCCAAGCTGAACAAGGCAGATACCAAGGAGGCCTTGAAGGCTCTGTGTGCAGAGCTTCTCCGCTACGGGGCAAATGCACAGATCTATAAGTCCTACCGCACGGATGCCCTTGTGGACAGTGCCATGACGGAAGAATACAGGGCTTACCTCTCGGATCTGAGCGCTCTGACCTTCGGCGATCATAATACGGTTTTGGAGGATCTGGGTGAGCCCTTGGCATTCTGGGAAGGTAAGGCATTGAATCTGGAATCCAAGGTAGAAGTGAAATTTATTTATAAGTACGAACTTTTTTCCACGGCTGAGCAGGACCATTATTTGATGGTTTCCTACATCAATTCCGAGGGTGAGGAGGTATCTGTGAGGGTAGACGGAGCAGAGAGGTACGGCACAAGCTCAGGTTTCTGGCCCAAGGTTTTCTTCACCATTGATTTCCTGGATGCCTCGGAGCTGAGAACTGTCCTGAATGTGCAGGTCTATGAAAACGGTGTCCCTATTTCCTGCACTCTGCAATACAGCCCGGATACCTACGGCAACGGCAAGGACGGAGATCTTGGAGAGTTGTGCAAGGCACTGTTTGCTTACAGCGATTCTGCAAAGGCCTATTTCACTGCATGAGGCTATAATTCAAGTGGAAAGTTGACAGTGGATAGCGGAAAGCTCCCATTAATGGACAATGGACAATGAATGTATCGACTGCGTCGATGGATTTGAAAATGCGGTGGAAAATTTCGATCTCCTACGATGTATCTGCTGTTCATAGTTCATAAGCAAATCATCTTTAAATTTGAGATCCTCCGACCTGTTAGTGAGTCGGAGGATCTTTTCCAATCGCTATTGCAGGACAAAGGCCGATGAATGTATAAAATGATTTTTCCTGCGTAATGTCTGAAATGGCGGTTTCTTTGTTGCAATCTTTGGGGGGATTTGGTATGATAAGAGAAAAAATGCGGGAGTGATTTGTTATGAAGTTTATGAGGAAAGCCCTTGTGCTGTGTTTGACCTTGGGGATCTGTTTGGGGATCTCCGGGGCGGTATGGGGTGCAACGCCCTCTGCTACGGCGGATGTGACGGCGACATTGGCATATAACCTGAAGGATCTGCCCATCGGTTGTGCGGTGCAGTATTTCTACATCTGCGAGAACTACGTGTATATTACCCAGCGTGTGGATGCTACCACCTATCTGTCCCGTTTGGAGATCCGCGGACAGGATGCGGTGTATTTGGATCAGATGACTCTGGAAAACACCGGTCACGGGGAGACTCTGGACTTCTACAGCTATAACGGCAAGCAGTATTTTTACATCGGCTGTAAGGCAGAATCGGACACCACCTACCGTTGGTCCATCCAGATCGCCCGTATCCAATATGAGCCCAATATGACCTATACCTATACGGATCTGAACCGCTGTACCAATCTGTGCTTCGGCAGTGCTTCCACCACCCGTATGGGTGTGACCCTCCGTGTGGCGGCCTGTGTCAACGGACAGTACACGGTCTTCCGTCACCAGAATACGGACGGAGAGTTTAACTATTCCTTCTATGATACGGACAAGCTTAATGCTCTGTTGGATAAGGGAACCCAGTGCAATCTGAATACCGATGCCGCCAGAGCCATTTGCATTAGCTCCTTCTCCCAGTCCGGGAGCAACCGCATCCAGCCTAACGGCAATTATCAGGGTATGGATCTGACTTCTCTCAATAACATTTATCTTGCCGGCGGTGCTCACGGAGATACACCTCAGATCGCCCGTATGGACTCCAAGGGCAAGTACCACAAGCTGGTGAACATCACCAATGTAGGACAGCTGGAGATCGAAGGTGTCAGCTGTCAGCGTGGGCGGATCTACTTCGCCATCGTCCCCGGTA
>JAZMZW010000192.1:0-41452 GCA_045586205.1 Faecousia sp.
AATAGGGGACAGATAACTAAAGCATAGAACAAGGTAGACTTGTATCATATTCCTCCACCGGCGTGGGAGTAAGCACCCATTGTAGAGGCACAAGCTACCGACAATCGACATGGAACAAGAAAACAACAAGAGCGGAGCGCCGGGAGAGGAGACCGGAGGAGAGGGCGGTTATTTCCGAGGGGGAAGGTAACGAGAACGAAAGGGCATCGAAAGGAAATCGTTCAGCGCCTCTCCTCCGGTCGCTTCTTTGCTTACTTTCTTGTCGACACAAGAAAGTAAGGCCTTTCGGCAGGGGGGCACAGTCATTCAGAGCCAACAAGGTAACCGAACTCAACGCAACAAAGTAATTAAGAAATAACAAGCCAAGAAGCCATTTCAGAAGCACGCACTTCCTGCACCGCAGATCCTTTTCCCGGCGGAACTACCTAATCTGTTTCATTTTGGAAGCCACACAAGGCTGCCCCTTCGGGGACGGCAAGCTGAGGGCAGCTTGCCCTACGACCGGAGAGTACGGTTTACATAGATTACTGCGAATCTACAGTGCCATCTTCACCGATCAGTGATGGTTGCTACATATTCTATCGATAGATCGTGTATAGTTGAAAGTGCCTACACGGGGTCGACACGGGGGTCTCTACGAACAAATTTGATTCCTTTTTGACAATGCCACGGGAAGGATCACCAATTGCGATCCTAACGGGCGCTTTGGCTGTGATCCCTGCGGAGATGGGAAAGGGGCTGTCTCTTTTTCGATGAGACAGCCCCTTTTTGTATGGAACAAATGCGTAGAAAAACGAGTTGAGAGTGGACAGTTTCCCAATTGACAATTGAAAATTATCCGAACTGCACCATTCTCTATTATTTATTCTCCATTCTTTAGAACAGCTTGCTGTCCTTTCCCTCTGCCCAAAACTCCATCCACTTTCCCGTGTCGGGGTGGCGGAGTTGCAGGTGGTAGGACTCCAAGCCGATACCCTCGGCTTTTGTGCCGCCGTATTTGCGGTCACCTATAAGGGGATAGCCACGGGAGGCAAACTGGACACGGATCTGATGGGTGCGACCTGTGAACAGGTGTACATGGACAAGAGTCCGAGCCTCCCCGTATTCCAGTACGGAATAGGACAGCTTGGCAGGCTTGACCCCTGCACGCTTCCCCCTGACCACATAGGTCTTGTTCTTCTGCCGATCGTGGAACAGCAGATCCTCCAAGATCCCCTTGGAAGGCTCGATCCGCCCTTGGCACAGGGCGCGGTATTCCTTGATCAAATTTTCCCCTTGGGACAGGTGGGCGGCACATTGGGGATCTTTGGCAAAGACCATGAGCCCCGTGACCTCCTTGTCCAGACGGTGTACGGGATAAAGCTGACGGGGAGACAGCAGGTCGTTCATGCTCAGCTTCCCGGAGGCATCCTTACAAGCCAGAACACCTGCGGGCTTGTAACAGACCAGAAGTCTGCTGTCTTCGTAGATCACATCCGTTCTTCGATTTTGCTGAGGATCTTCTCGCATTGCTCTAAAATCCTTCCTATATCATGCTTCAGGAATTTTCCCTGTTCAAATACCGGCTGACCCGCTACATAGACCGTGTCGATCTGTTCCCCTGTCCCTGCATACAGCAGGTTGGTCAGGATCCGCCGGCGGTTGGTGGTACACAGGGCATCGGGCTTCACCAGAGAGAAGTCTGCCTGATAGCCCACCCGGATCTTTCCCAGATCCTTGTAGCCCAGAGCCTCCATAGCCTCGGAGCAGAGCATTTGGTAACACTCGCTTGCAGGCAGAGCGGTGGCATCCAAGGTCAGGACCTTCTGCAAATAACTGCCGTGACGGGCTTCTCTCAGAAGGTCACGGTTGGCACTGGAGGCCTCTCCGTCACAGCCGAAGCCTACACGGACACCGGCCTTGCGCATTTGTGCAATACGGGGTGCGCCGTCTGCCAGCTTCATATTGGTGCTGGGGCAGTGGGCAACTACCGCACGGGTATCTGCCAGAATCTGAATTTCTTCATCGGACAGCCAGATGGAATGTGCCAGGACAGTATTCTCATCCAGAACCCCCAGATGGTACAGTTCCTCTGCCTCTCCCCGACCTGTCCACTGACGGATACGGTCGGTCTCAAAGCTACCCTCTGCCAGATGGGTGTGGTACACCAGCCCACGCTCACGGGCAAAGTCCTTCAGAGCTACCATGAGCTCCGGGGTGCAGGCAGGTCTGCCCTGAGGTACAGCGGCAGTCCGCAACAGCCCCTTACCGTGCCAGCGGTCATAGAGAAGCTCTGCCTGACGCAGACATTCTTCCACACTTGTGACCTTCACTTGCTCGTTTTCCGCAATGTCCGTGGCACCGATGCCGAAGGTGGCACGGATGCCTGCATCTTGATAAGCCTGTACCACTGCATCAATGTGGGGGAAGTAGGTCATTTCGTTCACAGCAGTCACACCGTAACGCAAGCTCTGCAAACAGCCCAGCAGGACACCGTAGTACCATTCTTCTTCATTCAAGGACCACTGGGTCTTGAGCATTTTTCCCAGCCAGTCCGTAATATTCAGATCGTCCAGAGGCCCTTTGGTCAAGCTCTGTACCATATGGGTGTGGATATCCGCCATACCCGGCAAAAGGAGCATGCCCTTCCCATCCACCACCCTGCAGGGCAGGTCGATAACGGGTGCGATTTGGACAAAACACCCATTTTCCACATACACATCCCCCGATTCCGTAGTCAGAGCATCAAAATCGGGGATCAGGACGTTTTTCAATACAAATCTGTCGTTCATAAACACCCTCCCTTACAGACACAAGGTATCTGCGGCAGTGCGGAAAAGAGTCTCCCGTTCTGCCGTACCCAAAGCACAGCAAGCCCCTGTGGTGTAGTTCTCGCCGATGAGAGCCAGCGAAGCGCTTTTTACCTTTAAAATCGAGGCAATGACAAACATGGCACTGGTTTCTCCGTCCAGAACCTGTACTCCCAGAGACTCCCAATAGGCCAAACGGGCTCTGCCTGCCTCTGTACGGGGTGTTTCCAGAGAGGTCACATCATGGGAGCGGAAAATGCCCACGGTCTTTGTACCCTTCCGCAGAAGACGGGCCATGAGGCTCATATCAGGAATGGCGGGATAGGACACATCCACATATTCCCGTCCGGCATATTCCCCACGGACCGCACCGGAGGCGGCGCAGAGCATACCGGGGGCAAGCTCCGTACCTACAGCGGGGCAGAAATCGATCTTGATGATCTCCTCCACTCCAAGATGGTTCAGCTCCTCCACCGCAATGGCAATGGGCATACAGCCAAAGCCACAGCTCATAACACTCAAGGGCTGTCCCTTGTAAGTGCCGGTATAGGTCACATATTCTCTGTGTTCGCCCATCTTTTGTGCGCCCTCCAAGAAGGCGGCATAGAGGGGAACTTGTTGGGGATCGGGTACAAGGATCACCTTCTTGGCGATCTGTCCGTCGGCAATGCCAAGGTGATACATTCCACCGTTGGCCTGGGTCAGTTTTACACTTTGAAATGCCATTATTGCAAGCCCTCCTCTAAGATCTCCATAGCGCGGATGGCGATACGGGATGCCCGTTCAATACGCTTGGGCATAAAATCAGGATCCTTGGGATCACCGTAGGGATTGTTGGCAAGATAGTCGGGATCGGCAAACATGGAAGCCGCCAGAACGCAGATACAGCCTGTCCGCAGACCCAGTAAATGGCCGTAGGTGAAAAGAGTTCCGCTTTCGTTTTCCACAACCAGAACACCGGTATCGATCCACTTCTGCATGCGCTCTCTCAAACCGGGGTGAGCGGCCTTGGATTCCATATAGAAGGCATCATGACTGCGGTACAGACCTACCTTCACAGGCTCATCCAGCTCCTCGGCGGCCTGCATCAGGGCGGCAACCACAAAGGGATCTGCAACCGCAGGGAATTCCGGAGGAGCAAGCTCATAGCTTGCGCCCTCTCCACGGACACAGCCGGAGGCAATGAGGATCTGACCGGGGAACAGGGTGGGCCGGACACCACCGCAAGTGCCTACACGGACAACGGTCTTTGCACCGGCGGCAGACAGCTCCTCCAGAGCGGCGGCCACACAGCTTGCCCCCATGCCACTGCTGGTAACAGCAATGTCTGTGCCGTTTTGCGTATGTCCCGTATAGGTGGCAAAGGTGCCACGGTGGGCGGTAAATTCACTGTCACGGAAGAAGGTGGATATCTTCTTGCTCCGTCCGGGATCCCCGGGCATAAGTACATGAGGGGCAGAGGCGCCTACCGACAAGCCCGTACGGGGAAGTAAGCCATCTTCGCCGACTACAGTGGGATTTTCAAGATACTGTTTCATAAGATCCTCCTGTTTTCATTCTGTATGTATCATATCCCATTTCCCCGAAAAAAGCAAGAGGAGGAGAAAATTTGCAGGCCAAAAGAAGGCTCTCCTCATGCGTAAAGCTGTCCTAAATGGCAACGATCACCGACCTTGGAAAGATCGGTGATCGAGGTATATGTAGGTTCTTTTGCCCCGCTCTCAGTCCTTATAGGGTGAATCGCAGAACAGCCAGGGGTAAATATCCGCCTTGGTCAAAAAGCTCACACCGAAGAAGAACAGGGCAATGGTTTCCATGAGCCACACACGGCAGGAAAAGGGCGGAAGCAGGAGAATGAGGAAGGACAGCATCATCCCCACACCGCAGGCTCGATAGATCTGGTTGCGGATCTTTTTCTTTTGGCTCATTTCTCCCGAACTTTTGGTGAACAGGAAGAAGGAATTGTATGCCAGAAGGCCAAAGAAAATCAGGGCGAAAATATAGTGGATCACACTGCTGACCTGCTGATCTATGAGAAATGTTCCCACCTTTATACTCTCCTCCGATATGGCGCAGGGAAACAGGCAGATCAACAGCCCTGCGATGCCGGAGCAGGTCAGGATCAGATCATCCAGCCGGTCATAGCCCCTGTAGGAAATCAGCAGGAAGGACGCAGAGCCAAGGATGATCATGAAGGGGGTACAGGCATTTGTGTACCATGTGGCAGAAATGGAATGGGGGATATAGCCCACCAACAGCACCACGATCCATGGCAGTAGCATTCCCAGCCACCCGATCATAGCCCGAAGACGAACGGTATTGATTTGCATAAGTTTTCTCCTAACCTTTCCTATAGAATCCCATGGAGTAACATTATAATAAACCAAGGCGGAAAAAATGTCAATGACTTCCGCATTTTTGTATAAGAAAAACCGACCTCGGGGTGAGGTCGGTTTTGAGGAAGTGTTTTGAATTAAGCGGTGGGCTGGTTGGCGTCTTCGATGATCTTGACGAACTTCTCGGGGATGAGGCTTGCGCCGCCGATGAGGCCGCCGTCGATGTCGGGCTGTGCCAGAAGCTCATAGGCGTTCTTGTCGTTCATGGAGCCGCCGTAGAGGATGGTGGTTGCACGGGCGTTCTTGGAGCCGAAGAGCTTGCGAACGACGGTACGGATGAGCTGGCAGACTTCCTCAGCCTGCTCGGGGGTAGCGGTCTTGCCGGTGCCGATTGCCCAGATGGGCTCGTAAGCGATAACGACCTTGCGGATCTTGTCTTCGCCGATGCCTGCCAGAGCAAGCTTGATCTGCATAGCGATCCATTCCTCGGTGATGCCGCTTTCTCTCTGTTCCAGAGTCTCGCCACAGCAGACAATGGGAATCAGACCTGCGTTCAGGACAGCGTGAGTCTTTGCATTGACCTCTGCATCGGTCTCGCCCATTTCACGGCGCTCGGAGTGGCCGATGATGACGTACTTACAGCCTGCGTCTACCAGCATGGAGGTAGAGATCTCGCCGGTGTATGCGCCGGAAGCGTTAGCATTGCAGTTCTCTGCGCCGATGGCAACACGGGTCTCACGCATAGCACGGACAGCAGCAGGGATGCAGACAGCGGGAACGCACAGAGCGATGTCGCACCAGCGGCCCTTGGGGAGGATGGCCTTGAGCTCGGTCATGAATGCCTTGGTTTCGGAGGGGGTCTTGTTCATCTTCCAGTTGCCTGCAATGAGGGTCTTACGATACTTTCTGTTCATGAGTTTCTTTTCTCCTTAAAGTTGTTGTTGAAAAAATTACTTGTCCTGCAGGCAAGCGATACCGGGCAGTTCCAGGCCTTCCAGGAACTCCAGGCTGGCGCCGCCGCCGGTGGAAATGTGGGTGATCTCCTTAGCAAAGCCCAGCTGCTCGCAAGCTGCTGCACTGTCGCCGCCGCCAACGATGGTCACTGCATCGGCATCTGCCAGAGCCTGTGCCACAGCGATGGTGCCCTTTGCCAGAGTGGGGTTCTCGAACACGCCCATGGGTCCGTTCCAAACAACGGTCTTGGCTTCCTTCACAGCCTCTGCGAAGAGCTTGCAGGTCTCGGGTCCGATATCTACGCCGATCATGTTCTCGGGGATCACGTCGCATGCGCAGTAGCCGACTTCGATCTCTGCATCGATGGGAGAGGGGAAGGACTCCACAATAGCGGTGTCGATGGGCAGGAGGAGCTTGACGCCCTTCTCTTCTGCCTTTGCCATCATGTCACGGCAGTATTCCAGCTTTTCCTCGTCCAGGAGGGACTTGCCGATGCCGTAGCCCTTGGCAGCCAGGAAGGTGTATGCCATGCCGCCACCGATGATGAGGGTGTTGACCTTCTCCAGCAGGTTGTTGATAACATTGAGCTTGTCGGAGACCTTGGAGCCACCCAGAATAGCAACGAAGGGACGGTCAGGATCTGCCAGAGCCTTGCCCATGATGGAAACTTCCTTCTGTACCAGGTAGCCACTGACTGCGGGGAGGTAGTCAGCTACACCTGCGGTGGAAGAGTGTGCACGGTGTGCGGTGCCGAAGGCATCGTTGACAAAAATGTCAGCCATAGAAGCCAGTTCCTTGGACAGCTCGGGATCGTTCTTGGTCTCGCCCTTGATGTAGCGGACATTTTCGATGAGCATAACATCGCCGTCCTTGAGAGCGGCGGCCTTAGCCTTTGCATCCTCGCCTACCACGTCGGCGGGCATGATGACTTCCTTGCCCAGAAGCTCGCTGAGACGGTCTGCAACGATCTTCAGAGACAGCTCAGGCTTCCACTCGCCCTTGGGCTTACCCATGTGGGAGCAGAGAATGACGCGAGCGCCGTTCTTAACCAGATATTCGATGGTGGGCAGAGCGGCAACGATACGCTTGTCGCTGGTGATCTTGCCTTCCTTGGTGGGGACATTGAAATCGCAACGGCACAGAACGCGCTTGCCGCGGACTTCGATCTCTTCTACGGATTTCTTGTTGTAGTTCATAATGATCCTCCAATGTTTCATAAAGGTTGGGTTAGAAGGAGGAGTCCTTCATTTTCCCGTGATCCTTCAAATGTGGAAAATTTTGTTGACGCAGAGCCTCAAAGACCGCAACGGCCACACTGTTGCTGAGGTTCAAGCTCCGAGCCTGCTCCCGCATGGGGATACGCACGCAATCTTCATAATGCTGTGCCAAGAAGCTTTCCGGCAAGCCCTTGGTCTCCTTCCCGAAAAAGAGGAAGGTATCTTCGGCATAGTCTGCTTCCGTATAAGCCCGAGGGGCCTTGGTGCTGAACAGGCGCATTTGCTCCACCCGATTCTTTGCGAAGAAGTCCTCCAAAGAAGCATAGACCCGTACATCCACAAGACTCCAGTAATCCAGTCCCGCCCGCTTGACCGCAGAGGCGGAGATGTCGAAGCCCAGAGGCTCGATCAAATGGAGTACCGCTCCTGTGGCAGCGCAGGTGCGGGCGATGTTACCCGTGTTCTGTGGGATCTCAGGTTCGACCAAAACGATGTTCAGCATATACTTGCACACTACCTTAACAGACCTTAGATTTGCATCAAAATGCTTACCTGCAATATTCTATGATAAATCGAGACAAAATTCAACACTTTTTCTTGAAATTTCAAAAAAATTTTCAAGAAAATTGCAAAATTTTTTTCGCTATTGCCTTTTTGAGGCTTTTTGAGTATACTATGAGGTGAAAAAAGGAGGCGAAAGCTATGACTTTCAAGGAAAAATGGAGGAAGGCCCTGCAACTGTTCGGGATTTTCTTCAAGATTGGCGCATTTACATTTGGGGGCGGCTACGCCATGATCCCCCTAATCGAGTACGAAACCGCAGAGAAGCGCAAGCTCATTGACAAGCAGGAGATCTCCGATATCGTTGCCATTGCGGAGTCCACTCCCGGCCCTATTGCCATTAACTCTGCCACCTTTGTGGGCTTCCGCAGCTGCGGTGTCCTTGGCTCGGCTATGGCCACTTTGGGTGTGGTGCTTCCCTCTCTGTGCATCATTCTGGCCATTGCCTTCTTCCTGCGGAAGGTCGTGGACTATCCCGTGGTACAGTATGCCTTCTTCGGCATCCGTGCCGGTGTTCTGTCCCTCATCGTAAAGGCTGTGGTGAATTTCTACAAGCGGGCCGATCACGGTGTCTTCGGCATCTGTGTCATGGTCACAGCCTTCCTATGGTCGGCGATTTTGGATTGGAGCGTCATTGCTCTCATTGCCCTGTGCGCCTGTGCCGGTATGATCTACTGCGGGATCGCCCGAAGAAAGGGGTGGATGGAATGATCTACTTAGAACTCTTCATTACCTTCTTCACCATTGGCCTGTTTACCTTCGGCGGCGGCTATGCCATGCTTCCCCTGATCCAGCAGAAGGTCGTAGAAAAGGGCTGGATGTCCGTGGAGCAAATCGTGGACTTCGTGGCTGTGTCCGAATCCACTCCCGGCCCCTTCGCCGTGAATATTTCCACCTATGTAGGTGCGGAAATGGGCGGTGTCTTAGGCTCGATCTGCGCCACACTGGGCGTGGTGCTCCCCTCTTTTATCATTATTTTAATTGTAGCCAAGTGCTATATCCGCTTCAAGAACAGCAAGCTGGTCTCCGGCGCTATGTTCGCTCTCCGTGCTACGGTAGTCGGTCTCATGGCGGGTGCGGTCTTCGGTATGCTTCCCACAGTCTTCCTCAGTGCAGGGGTGGCTTGGAGCAGTGTGCTGACTCCCCAATTCCTCTGCTCCGCTGCGATCTTCTCCGTCATGCTGGTTCTGGCATTGAAGAAGATCAGCCCCATCCTCATTATCCTCTGCTCTGCGGGAGCGGGAATCCTCAGTGGCTACTTATTCCTGTAATAGATTCATTTCAAAGGAGGTTACCATGAAGTTACGTATGACCCCCACGCGTTTGATCGCCTTGGGTTTCCTTCTGACGATCTTGGTGGGTGCGCTACTGCTTTTGTTGCCCATCTCCTCCAAGCTACCCTCCGTGAGCTTCACGGAAGCTCTCTTCACCGCCACCAGCGCCACCTGTGTCACAGGTCTGATCGTGGTAGATACCTTCACCACATGGACAGGCTTCGGTCAAGCAGTGATCCTGATTCTGATCCAAATCGGTGGTCTGGGTCTCATGACAGTCATCACCCTGTTTTCCTTCGCCCTCGGTAAGCGTCTGGGACTGTATAACCGCATCGTCCTCATGCAATCTGCCGGTAATATGACCCTCAGTGGCATCGGCAGTCTGATCCGTCGGATCATCCCCTTCGCCTTTGTCATCGAGGCTTTGGGTGCGGCATTTCTTTCCCTGCGGTTTATTCCGGAATTCGGTTGGGGGCAGGGCTTGTGGTTCTCTCTGTTCCACTCCGTTTCTGCCTTCTGTAACGCAGGCTTTGACCTCATGGGTGGCAGAAGTCCCTTCTCCTCCATGACCCATTATCTCACAGATCCTCTGGTTACGCTGACTCTGTCTATGCTGATCATCACCGGCGGTCTCGGCTTCCTTGTATGGAGAGATGTCCGCAATTGCGGATTCCGTTTCTCCAAATATCAGCTCCACACTAAGCTGGTGCTCAGTGTCACTGCTGTCCTGCTCATAGGTGGCTGGATGCTGTTCCTACTTTTCGAGTGGAACGCCTCCATGGAGGGTCTGACTGTGGGGCAGAAGCTCCTTGCAGCCTTTTTCCAATCCGTTACCACCCGTACTGCGGGCTTCAACACCTTGGATCTGACGCAGTTGTCCGAATCCGGTAACCTCCTGAGTAATATACTCATGCTTATCGGCGGTTCTCCCGGCTCCACTGCCGGCGGTATCAAGACCACTACCATCGGTGTACTGTTCCTTTCCACCCTGACCTCCGCAAGAGGGCGCAGGAGGGACAATATCTTCCGCTACAGTCTGGATCGGGATATGCTCAGACAGGCAAGCTCCATCCTTATAATCTATCTTTCCATGGCCATCTGTGCGATCCTCGCCCTGTGTGCCTTAGATCCTGTTCCTCTGAAGGACGGAATGTTCGAGGTCAATTCCGCCATTGCAACTGTCGGTCTGACCTTAGGACGCACCCCCTATCTCAGCAATCCCAGCCGTTATCTTCTCATATTCCTCATGTATGTGGGAAGATTGGGCGGTTTAAGCTTCACCCTGATTTTTGCACAAAAACGACCTGAGCCTCCCATTGACCGTCCTACAGGGAAGCTCCTCATCGGCTAAAACTAAGGAGGTAGTTATGAAATCTATTCTGATTATCGGCATGGGTCGCATGGGTCGACACCTTGCGGAGAAAATGCAAAAGCTTGGCAACGATATCCTCATCGTAGACTCCGACCGGGATACCATCGATGCTCTCAGCGAACAGTTCACCGATGCCAACATCTGCGACTGCACCAATGAAAATGTGATCCGCGCCTTGGGTGTGGACAATTTTGACATATGTTTTGTCACCATCGGCGAGGATTTCCAGTCCTCACTGGTCATCACCAGTCTTCTGAAGAAACATGGTGCGAGGAAAATCGTTGCAAAGGCCAATCAGGATATTCAAGCAGAGCTTTTGCGTACCATCGGCGCAGACGAGATCGTCAATGCCGAGGAAGAATTGGCAGAATATCTGGCAGTCCGCTATAATTCCGACAACATTTTCGACTATGTGCCTTTGACGGAGGAATACTCCATATATGAACTTCCCGTCCCCACCGCTTGGGTAGGTAAGACTCCTGTAGAACTGGACATCCGCAGGAAGCACCATATCAACATCATCGGTGTAAAAAACGGAGTAACTATGAATCCCAATATCGACGGGAATTATTCCTTCCGTTCCGCAGATCATATTCTGGTCATCGGAAAATTCAACGATATCGTTAAGATTTCGGAAAAGTAACGAAAAAGGGCTTCCTTTTTCCCCTGTTTCATGCTACAATGTGGGGGACTTTTTTCCTTGGGAGGCGCAATGAGAACAGTAAGACGATTCCTTGACCGTGCCCTCCTGCTGTATGTGACAGTGGGGCTTTTGAACTTTATATTCTGCACGGCACTGATGTTCTTCCTGTTCAATGTGGCAGGGGTAGGCGAGCATGTTGCCCCACTGGTCAACTACGGTCTGGGCAGTGTGATCTCCTATCTGGGCTGTAAGTATTTCGTCTTCCCTTGGATGCGTACCGGCTGGCAGCTGTACCTGCGGTATGCGGTGGAGGTGCTGATCTGCTACGGTGTTTCCTACTATCTCCTAGCCCCTCCTGTGGCACGATATTTGCTGGAGCATCCGGAGATCTATGATTTCTTCGGCTTCGGCGGTGGGGAAAAGCTCATTGCAAATTGCGAAATGGCAGTATGCTCCCTGATTTTTGCCGTACTCAACTACTTCGGTCAGCGGTATTTCGTCTTCACCAGACGCTTTGAATACCGCCCCTCTCGAAAAGAAAGCTGATCTGCACGGCTTCTACAGACACATTCTCCGGATTCGGGGAATGTGCCTTTTTTATTTCCGGAGAATATGCTCTTTCACTCATTGTACATATGTATTTCTACGACGGACATTTTTGTTTTTTCCACCAAGATTTTCTTTCTCCCATTGACATTCTTTTCCGTCCATGGTACATTTAAATACAGAATTATCCTCGCAGGAACTTCTGTGGGAAGATGGTTTTAGGTATTTTTATGAATCAGGAGGAATATTTATGAGAAATTTATCCCTTCGGCTTCTGAGTCTGGTACTTGCTGTGATCCTGTTCTCCGGCTGTGTACACATGACCCTGGCGGCCACCCCCTCGTCCGAAAGCAACGCAAGTGCTACCTTGGCATACACCCTCCGCGGTCTGCCTCTGGGTAGAGCGGTGCAGAACTTCTATGTAGGCGATACCTACATCTACATCACCCAGCGTGTCAATGCCATCACTTATCTGTCCCGTCTGGAGATCAGAGGCTCCGAAGCCCACTATCTGGATCGCATGACCTTCAACAACTGCGGTCACGGCCAGTCTCTGGACTTCTATTCCTATAACGGAACGGAATACCTCCTCATGGGCTGTAAGGCTGAGACCGCCACCAGCTACAACTGGTCCTTGCAGATGGCCCGTATCAAGTATGAGCCCGGTCTGACCTACGACTACACAGAGCTTAACCGCCTGTCTTACATGAACTATGCCAACAAGAGCGCCTCCCGTCTGGGCACTACTTACCGTGTGGCAGGTGCCGCAAGTGCCAGCTACATGATCTTCCGCATCCAGACAGAGGAAGGCTCTGTTACCTACTCCGCTTACTCCATGAGCAAGCTCAATGCCCTGATGGATGCCAGCGAGTCTGTCCGTATGGACAGTGCCAATGCCAAGGCCGCTTGCTCCTTCTCCTTCACCCAGAACGGTAGTAGTATCATCCGTCCCAACGGCTCTTTCCAGGGCATTGACATTTCCTCTACCAAGAGCATTTACCTCTCCGGCGGTGCCGACGGCGATACTCCTCAGATCGCCCGTACCAATTCCTCCGGCAGCTATCTGAAGCTGATCAAGGTCACCAATGTAGGCGCTCTGGAGATCGAAGGTGTCCAGTGCAAGAACGGCAATGTGTACTTCACCATCGTCCCCAGTACCGATTCTGCGGACAAGAAGGAAAAGCACAAGATCTACTACATCCCCGAAAAGACCTTCGGCATCACCCACACCATTGAGCAGATCCCCGGCACTCCCGCCACCTGCACCGCAACGGGTCTGTCCGATACCACCAAGTGCACCACCTGTTCCCAGTATCTGGACATTCAAGAGATCCTGCCCAAGCTGGAGCATACTGTGGTAGAGATCCCCGCAGTGGAAGCCACCTGTGTTTCCTCGGGCATGACCGCCGGCACAAAATGCTCCGTCTGTAACACTGTTCTCAGCGGATGCACCGTCATTGAGGCAGGGGGACACAAGCCCCAGGCTCTCCCCGGCTCCTCCGCCACCTGTACAGATGCCGGTATGACCGAAGGCAGTGTCTGCACCCTCTGCGGTGAGACCCTGACTGCACAGGAAGCCATCCCCGCTACAGGTCACACTGTGGTGGAAATTCCTGCTGTAGAAGCCACCTGCACCGGCGACGGTGTCAGTGCAGGCACAAAGTGTTCTGTCTGTGATGAGCTTCTCAGCGGTTGCACCCTCATTCCCGCTACGGGACACAAGGAGCTGGTCACTGCCGGCACTCCCGCCACCTGTGTCAGCTCCGGCATTTCCGACGGCGTCAGCTGTGAGACCTGCGGACTGGTTTTGGTAGCCCAAAGCACCATCCCCCGTCTGGGGCACAACTACAGCTACACCGATCTGGGGGAAACCCATAAGGGCATCTGCTCCCGTTGCTCCAAGACCCAGACTGCTACTCACAGCTATACAGAAGGCCTGTGCATCTGCGGTGCCAAGGAGCAGGCAGAACCCACCGTGGACAATGCCGTGCAGATCCGCCACGGTCTGAATCTGGCAAGTGATATCTCCCTGAATTTCATAATCCAGGCAGATCTGCTTGCAGGCTACGACAAGCACAGCCTCCTGTGTAACCTGCCGGTTTACGAAGGGAATACTGCCGTAGGCACGCAAAGCATCACACTGAGCCCGGAACTGAGAGGCAATTATTATTACTACATCCTCGACGGCATCACCGCTGTGCAGATGGGTGACGAGATCCTGGCACAGCTTCATATGGAGAAGGACGGACAGGCCTTTGTGTCTGCCGTGGATCACTATTCCGTAGCACAGTATGCTTATTCCCAGCTGGACAAGGCCACCGCTCCCGACAGTCTGAAGACCCTGTGTGCAGACCTCCTGCGCTACGGCACAATGGCACAGAGCTACAAGGGCTACCGCACAGACGCTCCCGCCGATGCACTGCTCACCGAGAGCCTGCGTGGATACCTCAGCGACATGAGCGGTCTCAGCTTCTCCAACTGCAACGAAACCCTCAACGATCTGACCTCTCCCTCTGTTGTGTGGGCAGGTAAGGGTCTGGATCTGAACTCCAAGGTTTCCGTGAAGTATATCTTCGACCTGAAGGGCTACAGCGGAGATCCCAAGGATCTGAGCCTGAAGCTTTCCTATGTGGACTGCGATGGAATCCCCACCACCGCAACCGTTGTGGGTGCAGAGCCCTACAGCACCACCGCCGGTCGTTACTCCATCACCTTTGACGGTCTTTTGGCAGCCGAGCTCCGCACCGTTGTGGAAGCCGCTGTGTATGTAGGAGACACCCGTCTGTCTCAAACCCTCCGTTACAGCCCCGATACCTACGGCAACAACAAGACCGGCGACCTGCTGGAGCTGTGCAAGGCCCTCTTCGCCTACTCCGACAGCGCAAGAAGCTACTTCGGCGCATAATTGTAAACCAACGCAAGTGGAAAGCGTTGGGATAATGGACAATGATTTTCCAAAATTAAAATTTATAATTGAATATAAAAAACAGCCACCGCGCCACAGTGGTGCGGTGGTTTATTTATACTTATGCGAATTTTTCCATTGCCGATCACTATCCACTTTCAACTGTCAACTTGAAACAGCTCATCGCTCATAACTTACTTCGGGAGGTTTTTATCATGATGAAACAATTTATTTCCCTTCTTTTGGCTCTTTGCCTGTGTCTTCCCCTGTTTGGGGGGATGTTGACCGGAGCGAAGGCGGCAGAGACCCTGACCTATGAAGAGGTCATTGAAGCCGCCACCGTGGTCAAGCTGAACATGGACGAAAAGATCCTGCCCAACAGCATCCCCGCAGGAAGCACCACCATTACCCCTGCCCAGTTTGAATATGTGGCTTGCCATGTGGTCATCGGCCTTGCCAAGGGGACTACAAGCGGTACCGTTCCCCTGATTGCCGCTTCCGAAGCCCCCAATCCCGCAGGCTCTGCCACCGGTCAGGTCACCATCGCAGATATCTCTGCCATGGCAGAGAAGATCATCCCCTTTATGGAGACCAACGGTCACGGCCCTAACTATTCCACCAGCAGTGCCATCGGCAAAATGCACTACTTTGATGTGGTCAATGTTCTTTCCCGTTTCCTGTATTTTTACGATCAGAACGGCAGACTGCCCAACTACTGCACCTCCGATGCTTGGAAGGGTAGCTACGGAGAGAACATTCTGGTGAATATCCCCGGTCTCCCTCAGGAGGAGACTATGGCTACCACACGGCTCTATCAGCTCCCTGCAAAGTATCCCCGTGCCAGCGGTGACTACTACCAAAACATGTCCTATGTGATCAAGACCCGTCAGGGAAAGGTCATTGTCATTGACGGTGGCTACAAGACCGACAATTACGATCCCAAGTACCTGTACGCTTTCTTGCAGGATGTCACCGGCAAGTCCGTGCCTCATGTGGATGCCTGGTTCTTCACCCACAACCACAATGACCACTATGGTGCTTTCCTTGGCATTGCGGAGCTGTACCCCAACGGGATCACCGTGGACACCATCTATCACCGCTTCCCCACAGCAACGGAACTCCCCATTTACTTCGCCAACGACAAGCCCACAGACAGAGTTACCGCTTTGAACTACATCCCCAATGCCGCCAAGAAGCTGAAGAATGCAGAAGGTGGGGCAGTCAAAATCGAGATCCTCAACTCCATCCTTACCGATGGCTGTAATTCCTCTCTGGACTTTGACGAGATCCACATTGATGTCCTCCTGACCTGTGAGGATGTGTTCAAGGAATGTGACACAAATACCACCAAGTACTCCGGCACTCTTGCCAATTCCGCTACTCCTGCCTTCTCCAACAAAACCCTGAAGCAGTTGGTCAGTGGAAACTTCAATGAATCCAGCACCGTGTTCCGTCTGACTGTTCCCGGAAAGACCATCCTCATTACCGGTGACGCCGCCTTTGCCTGCGGTGTGGTACTTCAGAAGTACCACGGACAGGCCTTTGACCTGAAGTCCGATGTGGTGCAGGTCTCCCACCACGGTCAGGCAGGCTTGCAGAAAGCCGTCTATGAGCTGGTAGATGCAGATGTGGCTCTGTGGCCCGCACCCTCCTGGGTCTACAATGCCGCCCAGTCTGCCACCAATGTCCGCACCTATTACGCAAGACAGTGGTTCTCCTCCTGGGGTACTACCAACTATGCTTCCTACAACGGCCCTCAGACCTTTAAATACGGCATCATCCGTTCTCCCAAGGCAGTGACTGTTCCCGAAGAGCTGAAGGCCTATGTCTTCGATGCAGAATACTACGCAAACAAGTATGCTGATCTGAAGTCCGCCTACGGCACAGATGAGGCAAAGCTTTACGAGCATTTCATCAATTACGGCATAGAAGAAGGCCGTTGTGCCTCCCCCTATTTCGATGTAAAGTTCTATATGAATCAGAACGGACAAAGCTTCCGTGAAGCCATGAAGGGCGATTACGAAAAAGCCTTTGCCTACTTCGTAGAAAACCTGAACAGCACCGAGCTTCTCAAGCTTTCCGTGAACTTTGATGCAGGCTTCTATGCACAGCAGAATCCCGAACTGACGGAAACCACCGTCTTCCCCCTGCTGAAGCACTACGCAGAGGTGGGTAGCCAAAAGAATACCCCCGCTTCCCATACCTTCGCCGATCCCGACGGCATCCGTTACCACAGCAACTGCACCATCCTCCCCGGTGTGGACGGAAGCTGTAGCGCCGAGGGTCTCACTTGGGGCGCTCGCTGTGAAGACTGCGGAGTTACATTGGTAGAACAGAAGCCCCTTTCCGCAGGCAAGCATGAAGAAGCTATCGATCCCGCCGTAGCTCCCGGCTGTACCACCACCGGCCTCACCGAGGGCAAGCATTGCACCCTCTGCGGAGAGATCCTCCTTGCTCCGGAAGTCATCCCCGCCACCGGTCACAGCTACCGCTATACCCGGACAGACGGCAAGACCCATGCCGTGAGCTGTGCAAATTGCGACCTGCAAGAGGAAGCTCCCCACAGCTATGAAGAAGGCCTCTGTATCTGCGGTCAGCAATTGCAGACCGATCCTATTTTGCTGGAAGACATCCAAATCCGTCATACCCTGAATCTGGCAAGTGACATTTCCGTAAACTATGCTGTGGAAAGCTCCCTGCTGAAGGAGTATGACAGCTACTATCTCCTGTGCCGGCTTCCGGTTTATGAGAAAAACGACCTTGTAGGCACACGAACTGTGGAACTGGCAGGAGAGCCCAGAGGAAACTTCTACTACTTCACCCTGGAAGGTCTCACAGCTGTGGAAATGGCAGATGAGATCACCGCCCGTCTGTACCTAAGCAAGGACGGCACAAGCTATGTCAGCAAGGAGGATATGTATTCCGTTTGCCAATATGCCTACGGACAGCTCCGTACCAATTCCGCCCCCGACAGCCTGAAGACCCTGTGTGCAGACCTCCTGCGCTACGGCGCAATGGCACAGACCTACAAGGGCTACCGCACAGATCACCCCGCAGACAAGGATATGGATCTGCTGGAGCTTCTGTACCTCAGTGATCTGACCGCCCCCTTCGGCAATACCAACACCACCCTGTCGGATCTGGAGTCCCCCGCTGTAACTTGGGCAGGCAAAACGCTGGATCTGAACTCCAAGGTTGCTCTGAAGTACATTTTCAGCCTCACAGGCTATACGGGAGATCCCAAAGAGCTGGAGCTTCGGGTCAGCTACGCAGACTACGAGGGTCAGCTTTGCACCGCCACCGTCACAGGGGCAGAGCCCTACGGCGGTGGAGAGGGTCTCTACGCCATCAGCTTTGACGGTCTCCTTGCCGCCGAACTCCGCGCCGTTGTGGAAGCCCGGATCTACCACGGTGACACTCCTCTGTCCCAAAGCCTCCGCTACAGCCCCGACACCTACGGCAACAACAAAACCGGCACTCTCGGCGACCTGTGCAAAGCCCTCTTTGCCTATTCGGACAGTGCGAAGCGGTACTTTGTTGCAAGCTGAAAGTTGGCAGCGGAAAGTTGCCGGAATTGCAAATTAACAATTGCCCAAAATAACCACTCAGCAGCTTCCGATTCCCTCGCAGATCGGAAGCTGCTTTTGTGTTCACGAGCTTCTCCTATGCACCAATTTCAGTTTGTCAGCCTATTTATAATTTGCACAAGCGATCATAAGAATACGTAGCAACCGTCACTGATCGGCGAAGATGGTACTTCAATAACTCTAACGCCCTTCTTTAGAAGCATGCGCCCATCGTAGGGCAAGCTGCCCCCAGCTTGCCGGTGCAGGAAGTGCTTGCTTCTGAAACGGCTTCTTGGCTTGCTGTTTCTTAATTAGCTTTCTGCGTTGATATACGGTTACCTTGTTGGCTCTGAAATGGTTTGCTTCCTGCCGGAGGCCTTACTTTCTTGTGTCGACAAGAAAGTAAGCAAAGAAGCGACCGGAGGAGAGGCGCTGAACGATTTCCTTTCGTTAGCTTTGCGCTCTCGTTCCCTCTTACCTCGGAAATAACCGCCCTCTCCTCCGGCCTCCTCTCCCGGCGCTTCGCTCAAGTCGTTTTCTTGTTCCGTGTCGATTGTCGATAACTTGTACCTTTGCAATGGGTGCTTACTCCCACGCAGGTGGAGGAATATTATACAAGTCTACCTTTCTGCAAGATCTGAGTCGGATGTTCCCTATTGGTAGCTGTTGTGTCGGTTTAGCCCGTGCCGGATAATATTCCTCCACGCTGTGGGTCTGCAAGCTTTTTTAATCTATGTGCTTCCTTTGTTGGCACTTCAATGACTGTCAAGCTTGCCTTCAGAAGCATGCACCGATCGTAGGGCAAGCTGCCCTCAGCTTGCCGGTGCAGGAATCGAAAATTTGTACCGCAGTTCGTTTTCTTGGTGGAACTACCTGATTTGTGCTGTATTGAAAGTCACACAAGTCTGCCGCTTCGCGGACGGCAAGCTGGGGTAGCGAAGGGTCGGACACGGGAGTGAATGACAGTCCGGTGGACTGTCAGAGCCGTGTCCTGACCGAGCCACAGCGAGACCGGCTTGCCCTACGGTTAGTGTGTGCGTTTATATGCTGTTTTCCGTCCCTGTAGTTCCTGCATCAACCATCGGTGATGGTTGCTACGGAGGTGGTTGTTTGACTGTGGAAAATTGACAACCTAGGCAATTTTGTATTTTCAATTACGGCAACTTTCCGCTGTCAGCTGTCAACTCGGACTTCATTGTCCATTGTGCATTCTCCATTGTCGGGCTTGCTTTTTGGGGGATAATTTGATATAGTATGGGAAAAAGAACAGTACCGTGGGGGTTTTGTGCGGCTTCTGCGGAATAGAGAGGAATCGAATTCTATGGAAACTATCAAAACCTTCCGTGAGCTTGGGGTCAGTGAGGAGATCCTGCAGGCTTTGGAAAAGCAAGGGGTCACCAGTCCCACCAAGGTACAGCAGGAAGCCATCCCTCCCCTGCTGCAGTGGCGGGATGTGATCGCCAAAGCCCCCACCGGCACAGGCAAGACCTTCGCCTTCGGCATTCCCATGCTGGAGCATATCGACACGGAGCTTTCCGCCGTCCAGGGCTTGATCCTTGCTCCCACCAGAGAGCTTGCGTTGCAGATCGGCGACGAGCTTCGGGGTCTGCTGACCTATTATAAAGATATCCGTGTTGCCGTCCTTTATGGCGGTCAGCGGATGGAACCTCAGCTCAAGGCGCTGAAGGCCACTCCCCAAGTCATCGTTGCCACTCCCGGCAGACTCATGGATCACTACAACCGCAAGAACATCCGCTTTGACAAAATCAAGACCGTGATCCTGGACGAGGCGGACCGCATGCTGGATATGGGCTTCTTTGACGATGTGACCAACATCCTCAACCGCATTAAGAACCGCAAAAATCTGGGACTTTTCTCCGCTACCATTTCTCAGGAGGTCATGACCGTCAGCTGGATGTATCAGCGTGATGAGGTAGAGATCACCGTGGCGGCCACGGAGGAATCCAAGCCCGATATCGACCAGTATTCCATCACCGTTCCCCGTCTGGAGAAAACCGCCGCCATACTGCGGATCCTGGAGGCAGGGGTCTTTGAGCGTGTGATCATCTTCTGTAACACCAAGGTCATGTGCCAGAGGCTGTCCGACGATCTCCGCCGTGCAGGGATCAATGCCGACTGCCTCCACGGGGACATTAAGCAGTCCACCCGTGAGAAGACCATGGCATCCTTCCGCCATGGCAAGCTTCCCGTACTCATTGCTACGGACGTTGCCTCCAGAGGCATTGATGTGGACGATGTGGACGGCGTCATTAACTTCGATGTTCCCGACGAGAACGAATATTACATCCACCGCATCGGTCGTACAGGCCGTGCAAGAAAAAAGGGTATTTCCTTCACCCTCATCGGCTCTTTCCCGGAAAAGGCAAAGCTGGATGAGATCGCTAAGTTCTCCGGCTTCCAAATCCAAGCCATGATCTTTGACCAATACGGCTGTCTCCTGCCTGCGAACGAAGGGGAAATCTGAAGAAAAAACATGATAAAAACCCCCTCCCAAACACAAACTATGTGAAACGGGAGGGGGTTTTCTTTATGACAGAATTAACGCCGCGAAATTATCGGACAGAGGTAGAGCTGTCCAAAGATCCTGTGCTGATCTGCATCCACGACACAGGGGCAGAGCCACCCCAAGCCTTGGAAAAGCGTTGCAGGGCTCGGATGAAGTGCTGTGCCTTGGATGCCCGTCGCTATGAGGAAATGGCTAAAAGCCTGCGGATCTTGGGACTTCCCACCACTCTTGTGCTGGAAAAGGGCAAGATCATCCACCGCATTCACGGAGAACGCTCGGCAGATGATCTTGCAAAAATCTTAGATCTCGATTAAGTCGTATTCGTCTGTGCCAAGGCCGATCTTCTTGCCGTGGCTGATCTGTGCCTTCCAGTCCGTAACGGGATGGAGATCCGCAAAGAGATCCCCGGAAGTGCCTTCGAAGCTATGCTCGGCGCTTCTGGGCATCTTCAGGCACAGCTCGGCGCAAGCCAGATCCAGAGCCACAGGATCGAAGGAAGCCAGCATGCCAATGTCGGGAATAATAGGCACATCGTTGACTCCGTAGCAGTCGCACACGGGGGATACATCGCAGATCAGGCTGATGTGGAACTGGGGACGGTCCTGCACAATTGCCTTGGTGTACTCTGCCATCTTGCAATTGAGGATGGTGGTGCTTTCGTCATTGGCGGCATCAATGGCATCTACGGGGCAAGCACCGATGCAACGTCCGCAACCTACGCACTTATCGTGATCGATGTGCATTTTGCCGTTTTCCAGAACGGGAGCATCATGGGCACAGGCCTTAACACAGGCACGGCAACCGATGCACTTCTTCTCGTAAACAATGGGCTTGCCGGCAGAGTGCATTTCCATCTTGCCTGCACGGGATCCGCCACCCATGCCGATGTTCTTCATAGCACCGCCGAAGCCCGTAGCCTCATGACCCTTGAAGTGGGTCAGGGAGATCACCACATCTGCATCCATCAGGGCTCTGCCGATCTTGGCGCTCTTCACATAGTCCCCGTTAACGGGAACTTCCACATCGTCTGTGCCCTTCAGTCCGTCGGCGATCAGCAGGTGACAGCCTACATTATAGGGGTTGAAGCCGTTCTGATAAGCGGATTCCAGATGATCCAGTGCATTCTTTCTGCCACCGGGATAGAGGGTGTTGCAGTCTGTCAGGAAGGGCCTGCCTCCCAACTGCTTCACCAAATCCACCACCGTACGGGCATAGTTTGGACGGAGATATGCCAGATTTCCCGGCTCGCCGAAGTGGAGCTTGATGGCAACATATTTATTCTCAAAGTCGATCTTGTCCATGCCGGCTGTCAGGAGCAGACGGCTGAGCTTCTGCTGGAGATTTTCCCGCAGAGTAGTGCGGAAGGTCGTGAAATATACTTTTGCGCGATCCATAGTCATTCCTCCAAATATTCCAAAAAGTTTTGATCTTATTGCTGATTCAGTCGTTCGTTCCGTTCCCGTTCCGCTTGGGACAGACGGAGGTAATTGGGATTCAAGGTAGCGCCCTCGGCACTTTCCCCTCTTGCCAGGGCTTCCTGTGCCGCCAGAGCCACACCGGAGGCTCTCTGCATGCACAGATGCTCCGGGGCACAGCCATAGCCCAGTGCCTTGTGACAAAGCTGTGCGCCGTCCCCCAGGAAGATCACAGGCTCCTCATAGGCAGACAGTTCTTCCCTCAGTTCCTCAATAGAAATGGCACAGTCCTCTACCAGACGGTTCAGCTGTCCTCCTTGGCAGCGGAACAGCCCGTGATAGACCTGATCCCGTCGGGCATCCATGACGCAGCACAGAAGACCCTCATAGCTGCGACCCTGATGCGCCATAGCCTCCAAGGTGGATACACCCACACAGGGAAGCTCTGCACCCCAGGCATAGCCCTTGGCGGCGGCAACACCGATGCGGACTCCCGTAAAGCTACCGGGTCCTGCGGCACAGGCCACGGCATCCACAGAGGAAACTCCGCAGTTTTCCAAAAGATCCTGCGCCATTTTCAGCAGGGTACGGCTGTGGGTCTGACCGCAGTTCTGGTAGTATTCTCCCACGAGCTTCCCATCTGCCAGCAGTGCCACAGAGCCTGCCTTGGCAGAGGTCTCAAAACTCAAGATCTTCACAATTGCTTCCTCCCTCTATGGTAATACAGCGTTCTTCCTCCCCCGTTTTTTCAATACGGACGGTAATGGCATCCTCCATGGCATCGGCAACATTCTCGCTCCATTCCACGGCGCAGACACCTCCGCGGAGAAGGTAGTCCTCCCAGCCGATGTCAAACAGCTCCTCACTGCTCCCCAGGCGGTACATATCAAAATGGAACAGCTCCAGTCTGCCACCGTTGTATTCGTTGACCACGGTATAGGTGGGACTGGTCACCCGCATGGTGATCCCCAAGCCCTGTGCAAGCCCTCTGGTAAAGGCAGTCTTCCCTGCCCCAAGGTCTCCCTCATAGGCAATGATCTCACCGCCCTGTAGCTTTTGTCCCAGAGCCTTTCCCAGAGCCTCGGTCTGTTCGGCTGTGTAAGTGTGGAATGTCATGGATTCGCTCCTGTCTGAAGGTTTTTCTCTATTATATCATAAGAAAACGGAATTTGCAATTTTTTTGGTTTACAGAATGGAAAAAGCATGATAAAATAAGTCTGTTGGAGGTGAGCTTTTGAAACAATTTCGCAATCATCTTTGGAATATCTTCCACAAGGGAGATATGATCTTACTTGCTTTGTGTACCCTTGCCACGATTTTCGGCATTATCATGATCTATGCCGTCATGGGCGAGGACGGCACTCGTAATATGACCATCCAGATCTGTACTCTGATAGCGGGTATCATCCTGTATCTGGTGGTGACCGCCATAGATATCGAGATCATTTCCGGTCAGCAAACTTTGCTGTTCCTGTTCAATGTCTTCTTCATCGGTCTGCTGGTTGTCTTCGGTGTGGAAGGTGATACAGGTAACCGAAGCTGGATCCGTCTGCCCCTGATCCCCTTTAACATCCAGCCTGCGGAGGTCTGCAAAGTTCCCTTTGTGATCATCCTTGCCAAGACCATGAGTAACAACCGTACCCGTCTGTCCTCTGTGCGGAATGTGCTGACCATAACCTTCCATGCGGCCTTCATTGCAGGCTACAACCTGTTACTGTCCAAGGACATGGGTGTATCTCTGATCTATGTATTCATTTTCCTCGCCGTTGCCTTTGTAGGCGGTGTCCGTGGGTACTGGTTTGTTCTGGGCATCGGCGCTGTGGCTATTCTGTCCCCCTTCATCTGGGAATACGGCTTCAAGGGCTACCAGAAGGATCGTATCATGGCACTCTTTGACGACAGCATCGACCCCAACGGTCTGGACATTCTGTGGCAGACCACTCAGAACCTCAAGTGCCTGCGAAACGGTGGTCTCAAGGGCTTGGGTCTGTTTAACGGAGACATTAGCGAATCCGGTCTCCCTGCCAAGCATACGGACAGTATCTTCTCCGCCGTAGGCGAACAGCTGGGCTTCCTCGGGTGCATCTTTGTCCTGCTCCTGCTCCTTGCCATTGTTGCCCGTATCATCTATATCGGCATGAAGACCCCGGATTATTTGAATCACCTGATCTGTATCGGCATTGCGGCAATGTTCCTGTTCCAGATCCTCATCAATGTAGGTGTCTGTCTGGGGCTTGTACCGGTTATCGGTCTGGCACTGCCCTTCATCAGCTACGGTGGCAGTTCTATCCTGACCTCCTTCGTAGCCGTAGGCATTATTTCCGGCATCAAAATGCGTCCTGCCCCGGACATGAGCGCACATTATATCCGCTCCTATTAAATATACCCAAAAAACGCTCCCCGCTTTTCTGTATCACGTACAGAAAAGCAGGGAGTTTTTTACGGATCTGCAGGGGGCTTCTTTTTCCACAGTCTTCCGCGGAGAAGCTCCGTGAGCCAAGGCTGTCCGAAGAGAAGCAGAAGTCCACAGCTTATGGGAACGGGTAGCCAGAGACTCTGTAAGAAGCCCGGCTTCGTATAATTCAAAAATTGGATCACAAAGCCGTGGAGAAGGAATATGGGGAGGGTGTTTCTCCCGATCCTCCCCACAAGGGGGATCTGTCGGGACAGCACCGGTCTCAAGCCCAACAGCAGGAAGCCGATCCACACAAAGGCAATGGCCATCGTTCCCAAACGGTCGAGGACACCATAGCCCAAGGTGCGGTAGGATGTAGCTCCGTATAACAGGGCTTTGGAGGGGTGGAAAATATACAGCAGTCCCACAGAGGCAACTGCGCCTACGGCAAAAAGGATCACAAGAAGTCTGCGACGTTTTTTGCTCCACCCCTCGGTTCTTCCCAAAATGCCGTTTCTGCGGAGATAGTAGCCCAGAAGAAACCAAGGCTGGAACACAATGAAACGGGATAGAGACAGGGTATAGCCCACACTTTCAAACTGCCCTGCCGCAAGAGCAAGGATCACCGACAGAGCCAGCGCCACATACTGCCACCCTCCACGGGGCAGTGCATACAGAGGAAGCAGGAAGCAGTAGAAGCACCCCACCAAAAGATACCACAGGATCCAATAGGGAATGGTGTATTGCAGTTCCGGCTTCCCTCCGGCCATCAGAGCCAGGAAAAGCAGGTATAAGGTCTGGAACAGCAGGTACGGCAGAACCCACTGCCGGAGCAGGGCAGAAAGCCCCTTCTTGGCAAAATACCCCGTAAGGCACAAAAAGGCCGGCATATGGAAGCTGTAAAGCACCGTATACAAGAAGTCGCCTCCGGGGACACGGGGGAAAATCTCCAAGCAATGCCCCAGCACCACGGCAAAGATCAGCAAGCAACGCAAATTGTCAAAGAAATGCTCTCTCTTTCCCTCCTTGCACATCGCAAGACCTCCTTTCCCCATTTTCACAGGAACTATGTTCCTATGACCATCATACTACAACAGGGTTTTTTTGTCAACGGAAAAGACATAGAGAGGCACAAGCTGTATTGGGAATTGGGTCGAAACGACAATTGAAAACGGAAAATTGTCCACACTGTCAATTTTGCACGAGCTATCGGTCCGGCATGTAGCAACCGTCATCGGTGGTTGCTGTAGGTACTCATCATAAGCGTTTAGTTTCTACTTTTCAAATAGGCTTCCTCCCGACAGTACCGTAGGGGACGGGTTTCCCGTCCCAAAAGCTTCGATTTGTATTACACCCTGACGGGACGTGAGACCCGTCCCCTGCGCCGTTTTTGATCTTATCGGCCCGGTCTGTAACCTTCATAGCGTAGCTATATCATACCGTAGGTATATCATTCTTTCGGTATATCGTTCCAATGCCCTGTCAGCTTTGGCAATTTGACTACATTTTGTTGCCAATTTGTTGTTGGGATTATGAAAAATCACAAACTTTACTATTTTAACAAATTACCCCTTTACATCATTACTGAAGTGAAGTATAATGTGGGCATACCAAATAACTCAGGAGGAAATCCAAAATGAAAAAACTGATTGCTATTCTTCTCGCACTGACTCTGCTTCTGGCCCTGACCGCTTGTGGCAAGAAGCCCCAAACCGATAGTGAGTACATCGCCGACAAGGGCACCCTGGTCGTTGGCATTACCGACTTCGCTCCCATGGATTATCAGGAAAACGGCGAATGGATCGCCTTCGACGCTGACATGGCTTCCAAGTTCGCTGAATCCCTGGGCGTCAAGGTCGAGTTCGTTGAGATCGACTGGGACAACAAGGCAAACGAGCTGAACGCAAAGAGCATTGACTGCGTTTGGAACGGCATGACCCTGACCGACGGTGTCAAGGCTGCAATGTCCACCTCCAACCCCTACTGCAACAACGCACAGGTCGTGGTTGTTCCCGCAGAGGTTGCCGCAAACTACGAGTCTCAGGACGCTATCTCCGGTCTGACCTTCGCTGTAGAAGCAGGCTCCGCCGGTGAAGAGATCGTTGCCGGTCTGGGCTACGAGTATGTCAGCGTTGTTGACCAGGCTACCGCTCTGTTGGAAGTTTCCTCCGGCACCTGCGATGCCGCTGTCATCGTCCTGCTCATGGCAGGCGCTATGATCGGTGAAGGCACCAGCTACGCAAACCTGGCTTACACCGTTAAGCTGAACTCCGAGGAATACGGCGTTGGCTTCCGTAAGGATTCCGACATGGCCGAGAAGCTGAACAAGTTCTTCTCTGACTGCTACGAAGACGGCTCCATGATGGAGATTGCAGAGATCTACGGTGTTCAGGAATCCGTGATCGCACAGTAAGCCCATGCTGCAGGAGGTACTGCTGTCCTTATGTGACGGCTTTCTGAAGACACTGGAGCTGTTCGGTCTGACACTTCTGGGGGCTTTGCCTCTGGGTCTGCTGATCTGCTTCGGCTCCATGTCTCGTGTTCCTGTCCTGCGCTGGTTAATTAAGGCGATCGTCTGGGTCGTTCGTGGTACTCCCTTAATGCTACAGTTGGTCATAATTTACTTTGGCCCCGGCTTGTTGGGGTATCCGATCTGGGGCGGCGGCTCTGCAGGACGAATGTCTGCGGCCGCCGTAGCCTTTATTTTTAACTATGCTTGCTACTTCTCCGAGATCTATCGCGGAGGCATTGAGAGCATTCCCAAAGGGCAATACGAGGCAGGTCAGGTTCTGGGCCTGACAAAACAGCAAATTTTCTTCCGCATCGTACTCAAGCAGGTCATCAAGCGCATCCTGCCCCCCATGAGTAACGAGATCATCACCCTTGTCAAAGACACCTCTCTGGCAAGAATCATTTCTGTCTACGAAGTTATCTGGGCAGGTCAAGCTTACATCAAGAGCGACGGCCTTCTGTGGCCTCTGTTCATGACCGGTGTATACTACCTGATCTTCAGCGGTCTGCTGACCCTGTTGTTCAACAAGGCAGAAAAGAAACTCAGCTATATCAAGGCTTAATCTACATTTCACCCAAGGAGGACCACTGCTATGGCGGTTCTGTCAGTCAGCGGACTTAAGAAAAAATTCGGAAAAAGTGAGATCCTGCGTGGGATCGATTTCTCCATGGAGCGTGGAGAGGTTCTCTCTCTCCTCGGCCCTTCCGGTGGCGGAAAAACCACTCTGCTCCGATGCTTGAATATGCTGGAATTCCCGGATGAGGGACAGATCGCCGTCAATGGCAAGGTACTTTATGACTCCGAAACCAAGCTGACTGAGGCAGAGATCCGGGAAAACCGTCTGCACTTCGGTCTGGTATTCCAGTCCTTCAACCTCTTCCCCCAGTATACCGCATTGGAAAACATCACCCTTGCCCCCGGCCTGCTGAAGCGTGGCACGGAGGAGGAGATCCGCGCAAAGGCACTGAGCCTTCTGGACCGTGTGGGTCTGTCGGAAAAGGCAGGGCATTATCCCTTCCAGCTTTCCGGCGGTCAGCAACAGCGTGTGGCCATTGCCCGCGCCTTGGCCTTAGAGCCGGAGATCCTGTGCTTCGACGAGCCTACCAGCGCACTTGATCCGGAGCTTACCGGGGAGGTCCTGCGTGTTATCAAGGGTCTGAAGGACACCGGCAGTACCATGATCGTTGTCACCCATGAGCTTGAATTTGCCCGTAGCGTATCGGACAAGATCCTGTTCATGTGCGAAGGTCGGATTGAAGAGGAAGGCACACCGGAACAGCTATTCTCCAACCCCCGTTCAGAGAAGACCGCTCAGTTCCTCTGCCCCACTTCCGTGATCTGAGTCCTCTTTCTAACAAAAAACTTTACCGCCATTTTGGAAGCGCTCTTCCAAAATGGCGGCTGTTTTTTGAGAGATTTAATAGAAACCCCTTCGGAGGCTTTTGCTTCCGAAGGGGTCTTGTGCGTATGTGCTTTATTTCTCCTTGGCATATGCCACCACGATACGGCGGTGGGGCTCGGTGCCGGTGGAGAAGGTGGTGACCTGAGGATATTCCTGCAGGGCGGCGTGGATCACATGACGCTCATAGGCGTTCATGGGCTCCAGAGTGAAGTTACGGCGGTACTTCACAGCCTTGGCTGCCATCTTGTTGGCCAGCTGCTGGAGAGCTTCCTCTCTCTTGCGGCGGTAAGAGCCTGCATCCACATTGATACGCAGGCGCTTGTCACGCTCACGGTTGATGACATAACCGGTCAGGTACTGGATAGCATCCAGAGTGTCACCGCGACGGCCGATCAACAGACCGGCATCACCACCCACCAGATCGGCACGGAAGGTCTCTTCATCGACCTTGTAGGCATGGGGAACAGCCTCGGAACCCATGTGCTTCAGAAGACCTGTCAGGAAGGTTTCGATCTGGGCTTCCACACTGCCTTCGACGGCGGGAGCGTAGACCTTTTCTTCTACAGGGGCAGTCTCTACGGGAGCTTTCTTTTCGGGCTGGGGCTTCTTTTCTGCGGGAGCCTTCTTCTCGGGCTGGGGCTTCTTCTCTGTGGGGACTTTCTTTTCGGGCTTCTTCTCAGGCTCGATCTTCTTGCCGGGGCGAGAGATCACAGTGGGAGTGGGCTCGATACGCTCCTTGGGCTTTGCGGAGCGGGAAGCGGAGGACAGAGCCGTCCTGGGGGCGGCAGGGGCTTCATCGGGTGCCTCATAGGTTACCTTGACCTCTGCGGGAGAGGAGCCGATGCCGAACAGACCCTTCTTGGCAATCCTCAAAACCTCGACCGATACGCTCTCTCGTTCCAGCTTCAGCTGTTCCAGAGCGGCATTGATGGCGTCATCAACACTCTTACCGGTCGTGATGATAAACTTTTCCATAGTTACTCCTTATTATTTGCTTTTTCCGTAATGGTCACCGGAATAGGCACGACCACGGGCATAGGGACGGCCGGGCTCGCCACCGGAGGATTCTTCTTCCTTCTCCTCTTCCACGGGCAGACCCATCTCTATGCGCTTTTTCATTTCATAATCCTTTGCGGCAGCTTCCCGTTCCTGCTTCTCACGGAGCTGCTGTTTCTTCTTGCTGTTGGCATTGATGCCGTCGGGGTTGGCGGCTCTCTTAGCGGCGCGAATGCGCTCCTTCTCTGCTTCTTCCGCAGCAAGGGCGGCAGTCTTTTCACGCTTGAGCTCGTCTTCTGCATCATAGACCTTGCGGTAATGAGCGGTGAGGATCATATCCTGAATGACGCCGAAGGCGGACTGGGAGATCCAGTAAACAGAAATGCCTGCGGGGAACATGAAACCGAATACCACAGACATCAGGGGCATCATCATCTGAATGGTCTTGTTGGAAGCATTCTTTGCGGCTTCCTCGTCATGCTCGCCCTTTTCATCACTGATAACGGTGCCGTTCATCTTATTGGTGATGAACATGCTCAGATAGTTCAGACCGCCGGAAATCAGAGGCAGAAGAGCTCCGCCAAGCTGAGACCAGGTAGTCATGGTCCAAAGCTTCCAGCTGGGGGTCTGACCCAGATCAATTCCAAAAAGGCTCAGCTTCAGGGATTCCACGCCTTCGACGATCCCTGCGCCGTACTTGTCAATGTTGCTGGCAACCGCAAACTGCCAGTAATAGCCTACCTTGTCCAGCTCTAAGCCTTCTGCACTTGCATAG
This sequence comes from Faecousia sp., assembly GCA_045586205.1. Taxonomy (GTDB): domain Bacteria; phylum Bacillota; class Clostridia; order Oscillospirales; family Oscillospiraceae; genus JAZOXB01. The sequence continues at coordinate 30,186 of JAZMZW010000192.1, forward strand.
GCATCCTTGAGGCTGGCAATGATATCTGCATCCAGATGGCGGATGTAGGTCAGAGGCTCCTGAATAACACGATAAAGGGGAATAATGATCAGCAGAGGCAGGAGTGACCAAAGGCAACCGCCGAACATGCTGACGCCTTCTTCCTTATACAGTGCCTGTACGGCCTGCTGATAGCCGGCCTTGTCCTCGCCGTATGCCAGTTCCAATTCCTTGACTCTGGGCTGGAGGCGAGAGGTTTTCATCATGCTCTTTTTACTCTTAGCGCTGGCGGGGAAAAGAATGATCTTCACTGCCAGAGAGAAGATGATCAGAGCAAGGCCATAGTTGTTTGTGAAGTTGTAGAAGAACTCCAAAACATAGCCAAAAATCGTTTTGATAAAATCCATGTTGTTCTCCTAATTGTGAGTGGATCACGGAACGGGATCATAAAAATCCCCGTGATGGAATGGGTTGCACCGTAACAAACGCTTGAAGGTCAACCACCCGCCCTTGAGAGCGCCGTATTTCTCGATAGCCTCCAGACCGTATTCCGAGCAGGTAGGAATAAAACGGCATTTTCCGGGGTGAATGGGAGAAATATGCTTGCGGTAGAAGCGAATCAATCCAAGGAGCAGAGCTTTCATTGGCTCATCTCCAATTTCCGACACAAGCCGCGGAAATTCCGCTCCAGAAGCTGATACTCAGCCTCTACAGCGGCGGATCTTGCCACCACAACGATGTCGTATCCGGGTTTAAGCTCAGCCTCCAGCCCACGGTAGATCTCACGCAGGCGACGACGCACACGGTTGCGGACAACGGCATGTCCCAGCTTGGTGCTGACAGTAAAGCCCAAACGGGAAGTGCCTGTGCCATTGCAACGGCAGTAGATGACAAGATAGCGACTGCCTGCACTACTGCCCCGATGATAGAGGCGGCGGAACACCGCATTTTCTTTCAAGGAAACGGTATGCAGCATGGTAGCTCCTTTCGGGTAGGGAAAAAGGCGAACAGATCTCTCCATTCGCCCCTGGTTGATGTTACAAGCAGTATGGTGCGGTCACGGTTCCTTAGGCGGACAGGACAGCTCTGCCTTTTGCACGGCGGCGAGCAAGAACCTTGCGGCCGTTGGCGGTTGCCATTCTCTTGCGGAATCCATGAACCTTTGCGCGATGGCGCTTTCTGGGCTGATAGGTACGCAGCATCTCGTGTACACCTCCTGTAAGATTATGCTCAACACGCATTGCGTGTAGCAATCAAAAATGTTTGCACATACTCATGCACATGGTATTATACAGCAAACACCCCTAAAAAGTCAACAATAAATTTCAAAAAATGAAAAATTGTAGTCAAAAAATTTACCAACTACAAAATGTTGGGGTCAACTCATAGGAACAGAACGAAAAATAGGCAGATCCGGCGCCGCAAAGGTGAATAAAACCAAAGAAGCCCCGTACAGGATCACCAACATCAGTACAAACCCGCCCCAACGCTCTACATGACTGCGGCGATACAGTAACCATGCCAACAGATAGCCCAGAAACATACAAATATAATATAATGTAATATCCAGAACCAGAGATTCATAGCCCAGGGCCTTCAAGCTGTAAAAGCTCAGAAGAAGCAACGCCGGAGCAAAAAGCAGAGCCACAAAAAAACTGCTCCAAAGCCGTTGCTTGTTCCTTACCTTGCTCCCCAACAGGAAGGCTCCGAAGATCATGGGCCAGAACAGAAGCTTCAAATGCTCCCACACACTTTCATTTATGGGCGAAATCAACGCAGTCAAAGGGCTTGGCAATACATCATAAAGAAAATGCAAGGCCGTTCCCCCCAAGGCCGTAAGTAAGGCAACTAAGATCCACATGGTATACATCCCTCCTGTAGCTTAAGTATATGCGCCGGTTTGGAAAATAGGACAGGTTTTTGGATTGATGTTTCCTTCGGAAGTTATATCACTTCCCTTGTGAATGCATCGCCTAGGTTGATGGATTAAAAATTACAATTCCGGTTTATCGAACTGTTTCACCCTGCGAATTTGTAGGGGCGGCTACCTGCCGCCCGCTGTTGGCACAATAACTCTAACGCCCTTCTTCAGAAGCATAGGCCAATCGTAGGGCAAGCTGCCCTCAGCTTGCCGGTGCAGGAAGTTGCGATCTTCTATTACAGCCTCTTGGCTTGCTGTTTCTTAATTAGCTTTCTTCGTTGATATACGGTTACCTTGTTGGCTCTGAAATGGTTTGCTTCCTGCCGGAGGCCTTACTTTCTTGTGTCGACAAGAAAGTAAGCAAAGAAGCGAGCGGAGGGGAGGCGCTGAACGATTTCCTTTCGATACCCTTACGCTCTCGTTTCCTCTTACCTCGGAAATAACCGCCCTCTCCTCCGGCCTCCTCTCCCGGCGCTTCGCTCAAGTCGTTTTCTTGTTCCGTGTCGATTGTCGATAGCTTGTACTTTTGCAATGGGTGCTTACTCCCACGCAGGTGGAGGAATATTATACAAGTCTACCCTTCTACAAGATCTGAGTCGGATGTTCCCTATTGGTAGCTGTTGTGTGGGTTTAGCTTGTGCCGGATAATATTCCTCCACGCTGTGGGTCTGCAACATTACTTTTAGTTTCTCAACAAACAGACCGATAAACCGGAATTTTGAGTCCCTCATGAGTGGGGATGCTTTTGCGGATCGGTGTCATCGTTTCCAAAAAGCATCCCTTGTACACATTTTGTTTCTTCCAAAGGGAGGAGCAAAAGGCTTTCTTCGGTTATTGGGAGAAAATTTTTTCAAAAGTTTGCAAAATATTTACAAAATATTCTTGACTTTTCAGGGAAATCGGGTATTATATATACTGTTAGCACTCCGAAGTTTTGAGTGCTAAAATATGTAATCAACGATGGCTAGTCCATCCCATCAATACTGGAGGAATGAATTATGAAACTGACACCCCTTGCTGACCGCGTTTTGCTGAAGCCTGTTGAGGCTCTGGAAACCACCGCTTCCGGCATCATCCTGTCCACCGCTACCAAGGAAAAGCCCGTAATCTCCGAGGTCGTTGCTGTGGGTCCCGGCGGTATGGTTGACGGTCACGAAGTCAAGATGGTCGTTAAGGTCGGCGACAAGGTCGTGGTTGCCAAGTACGCAGGTACGGAAGTCAAGCTGGACGACAAGGAATACTCCATCGTCCGCCAGTCCGACATTCTGGCAATCGTGGAATAAGCACAAGTTATTAAGGAGGAATATCCATTATGGCAAAAATGATCGAATACGGCGAGAATGCTCGCAAGAAGTTGCAAAACGGCATTGACTGCCTTGCAAATACCGTAAAAGTTACTCTGGGCCCCAAGGGTCGTAATGTTGTTCTCGGCAAGAAGTACGGCGCTCCCCTGATCACCAACGATGGCGTTACCATCGCCAAGGAAGTGGAACTGGAAGATCCCTTTGAGAACATGGGCGCACAGCTGGTCCGTGAAGTCGCTACCAAGACCAACGACGTAGCCGGCGACGGCACCACCACCGCCACCGTACTGGCACAGGCCATCGTCCGTGAAGGTCTGAAGAACCTGAGCGCAGGTGCAAACCCCATGGTCATGCGTAAGGGCATGCAGAAGGCTGTTGATGTAGCCGTTACCGCTATCAAGGCTAATTCCGAAGCTGTCAAGGGCAGTGAGGACATCGCCCGTGTAGGCACCGTTTCTTCCGGCGACGAGGAGATCGGCAAGCTCATCGCAGAGGCTATGGAAAAGGTCACCGCTTCCGGTGTCATCACCATCGAAGAGTCCAAGACCGCAGAGACCGGTCTGGATGTGGTAGAAGGCATGCAGTTTGACCGTGGCTATATCTCCCCCTATATGGTCACCGATACGGACAAGATGGAAGCCGTCATCGACGATCCCTTCATCCTGATCACCGATAAGAAGATCTCCTCCATTCAGGACATCCTGCCCATTCTGGAGCAGATCGTTAAGGGTGGCCAGAAGTTGGTCATCATTGCAGAGGATGTGGAAGGCGACGCTCTTTCCACCCTGCTGGTCAACCGTCTGCGTGGTAGCTTCAATTGCGTCTGCGTCAAGGCTCCCGGCTTCGGCGACCGTCGCAAGGAAATGCTCCGTGACATTGCTGTTCTCACCGGCGGTACCTACTTCGCTTCCGAACTGAACATGAACCTCACCGAGGCACAGCTTTATGATCTGGGTCGTGCCCGTCAGATGAAGGTCAACAAGGATACCACCGTCATCGTTGACGGCTGTGGCGATCCCAATGCCATCCAGGCTCGTATCCATGAGATCAAGTCCTCCATCGCAGTGACCACCTCCGACTATGACCGTGAGAAGCTCCAGGAGCGTCTGGCAAAGCTGTCCGGCGGTGTAGCTGTCATCCGTGTAGGCGCACAGACCGAGGTTGCCATGAAGGAGCAGAAGCTCCGTGTGGAAGACGCTCTGAATGCTACCCGTGCCGCTGTGGAAGAAGGCATCGTTGCCGGCGGCGGTACTGCATATGTCAATGCCATCCCCGCAGTTGAGGCTCTTGTGGAAGAGCTCAGCGGTGATGAGAAGACCGGCGCAGCCATCATTGCCAAGGCTCTGCAGGCTCCCATCCGCCAGATTGCAGAGAACGCCGGTGTTGACGGCTCTGTGGTTTATGAGAAGATTAAGAACAGCGGTAAGATCGGCTACGGCTACAATGCTTACTCCGCCGACTACTGCGACATGATCCCCACCGGCATTGTCGATCCCACCAAGGTCACCCGCTCCGCTCTGGAGAATGCGGTCAGCATCTGCGCCTGCATCCTGACCACCGAATCTCTGGTTGTCGACAAGCCCGATCCCGCCGCCGAAGCAGCAGCCGCTGCCGCAGGCAACATGGGCGGAATGTACTAATGCCTTAAGCACCTCCACCCGATCCTCACCCTGAGGATCGGGTTTTGGTGGTTGTATTTCTATAGAAAGGAGAGGCCTATGGCAAGTAATGATAAAAAAAACGGATCCGGCGAAGGTCTTGCATGGTTCATACTGATCCTATGCATCCTCTTTGTAGGCTATGTGACCCTCCGTTCCCGGAATCCCAATGGCCTCAAATCCGCAGGGGACAAGCTCCTGCACTGGAACTCTCAAGAGGAAGCCGCCAATGACCTCTTCGCCCCCGCAGATCCTACGGTATCCATTGTGGAAGAAGTAGCGGGACAGGAGCAGGAAAGCATCGATCCCCAAAGCATTGAGGCTGATCCTGCCGTTTCCGAGCCTATTACAAGCAGTCCTTCCCTGTCGGATCCCCTGCTGGTTCTGGTCAACCGAGACAACCCCGCCCCCAGCGAAAAGCCCCAGCTTACACGGATCTCGGAATACGGCGCAACGGTATCTGTGGATGCCGCAAAGGCTCTGGAGACCATGCTCAGTGACGGCAAACAGTTGGGTCTGCGCTTTGTGGTTTGTTCCTCCTATCGTTCCACGGAACTGCAACACAAGCTCTTCGAAGAAGATCTCAATGCCCGTATGGACAAGGGGATGAGCTACGAGGAGGCCTATGCCGCCACCGTCGCCTATACCATGCCTCCCGGACATAGCGAACACTGCACCGGTCTGGCAGTGGATATCGTATCCTACTACCACCAGCAGTTAGACGAGGCCCAGGAAAACACCGCCGAGACCCGTTGGCTTCAGTCCCACTGTTGGGAATACGGCTTCATTCTCCGTTATCCCTCGGACAAGAGCAACGTTACCGGCATCGCCTACGAGTCTTGGCACTACCGCTACGTGGGCAAGGAGGTTGCCAGGTACATCACGGAAAACAACCTGACTCTGGAAGAATACCATGCCCTGAACAGCTAATACACACAAAGTCGGACCTCCTCAAAAGAGATCCGACTTTTTTCTGTTTGCTCTGAAAAATATGCACAATTCTTAATAAATCTTTAGTTTTCTCCTTGTCTGTTCTTAAGATTTATGCTCTATACTATAGATGGAGGTGATCAAATGAATATATTGGTAGTAGATGATGACCGTCAAATCGTGGACAGCATCGGCATTTTCCTATCCGGGGAGCAATACACGGTCTACAAAGCCTATGACGGAATACAGGCACTGGATATTCTGGCACAAGAGCAGATCCATCTCATGATCCTGGATGTGATGATGCCCCGCATGGACGGAATACAGACCCTGATGAAGCTACGACAGTCACGGAACATCCCGGTGATCCTCCTGTCCGCAAAGTCCGAGGACATGGACAAGATCCTCGGACTGACCGCAGGTGCAGATGACTATGTGACCAAGCCCTTCAACCCTTGGGAGCTTATAGCAAGAGTAAAATCCCAACTTAGACGCTATACCACCTTGGGTTCTATGGGCAAGCAGAACGGAGAGATCCGCATTGACAGTCTGTGGGTCAACACGGAGGAAAAAACCGTCAAGGTAGACGGCGAGCCTGTACGGCTGACTCCCTTGGAATACGGCATTCTGGAATTACTGGTACGGAATCGGGGCAAGGTCTTTTCCGCAGAGGAGATCTACCGCAATGTCTGGAAGGACACCGTAGCCGTGGGAGACAACACCATTGCCGTCCATGTGCGACATATCCGCGAAAAAATCGAGATCAATCCCAAAGAGCCCAGATACTTAAAGGTAGTCTGGGGCATCGGCTATAAAATCGACTAAAGGAGGAACAGACAATGAAAAAGCTATGGTACAGCAAAGGCGCAAAGATCCTTGCCGTGGTGCTGTTCATGACCTCCCTGACCCTCGGACTGCTGTGGGGTCTGCAAGGGGCAGAGGAGCTGTACAAGGAAGAGGGCTATATTTATGACTTCGGAAGCAGTCTGGAAAACAGCTATTACTTCCAATCCCTGCTGGAAGCCCCCGAAAATGCCGTACTGGGGGTATTCCGTACCTATATGTACAACTACAGATATCCTTCGGAGGATAGTGCCTTTACCGTCCTTCCCTATGATCGGCAGGGACAGATCCCAATGGACGCCATTACCCAAAACACCCTCACCTACCAACTCCGTCGGGCTCTGGACAACTTTTATTACAAAGACAAAGTCCTGTATTATGTAAACTGGCAGGGTAGGATTTTTACCAATGCCTCGGTGGAAGATCCCCAAATTCTGTGCATGGAAGAGAACTATCGCTACCTGTCCTTCAGGGCCTCAGGGGCGCTCCTGAGCCTGGACACCTCCCAAGGGGTACATAGAGTCAATGTCATTGACACTGAAGTTATGGAGCAATTCCAAAACCCCGGGGAGCTGGTCATTTGCACCGCCATTTCCCCGGAGATTCTGCCCCGAACCCGTGAAGCATGGGACCGTCAGGAACAGCTCCTCTATACCACAGGAGCGCAGTTACTGTGCTGTGTGCTGACGGCACTGCTCTGCCTGATCTATCTGCTGTGCGTCTGTGGCAGGAATGCACAGGGAGAACCCCTGAGCTGCTGGGTCGACAACATCTGGGTGGAGGTTCACCTTTTTTTCCTCGGAGGTTTTCTTGTAGGCGGAACTTTACTGATAGCTTGGCTGGCGGATCTTGCCTTCTCCGAGGAATTTCCCATAGACGGGGTCTATTTGGCGGCTGCCCTGTGTATGCCCCTGGTCAGCGGTATGGTGCTGTCCTCCCTCCTATCCATGATTCGAAATATCAAGCTGGGAATGTTTGCAAAACGCAGTGGGATCCTCCTTTTGCTCAAGGCGGTGCTTCGGCTGATCCGTAACATTTTTGCATGGATCTATAGGAAGCTTCGTGGCTTGGCGCAGAGCTTCCGTGGCTTATTCCGCAGATCCTACAACAGCCTACAGGTGTTTCTGTTCCTCATTTATACCCTTATGGTAGTGCTGTGGACCTGTATTGCCTTTAGCAGTTATAACGAGGGTCTGATTTTTCTCCTACTTCTGCCTCTGGCAGGTGGCATTGTGTATCTCGTCCGCCGCGGAAAGGAACTGCAACAAATCAAGGACGGGGCTACACGGATCCGTCAGGGTGAGCTGAACTACAAAATCCCCCCTGTGCAGGAAACGGATCTCCGGGGACTTCAAGGAGATCTCAACGATATTGCCCAAGGCCTCAACGAGTCTGTTGCTGCCAAGGTCAAGGCAGAACGGATGAAAACGGAACTTATCACCAATGTTTCCCATGATCTCAAAACGCCCCTGACCTCCATCATCAGCTATACGGAGCTTCTGTCCAAAACAGAAAATCTTCCCGAAGAGGCAAGGGATTATATCCGTATCATCGCAAGTAAAAGTGACAGACTGAAACAGCTGACACAGGATCTTTTCGACATCTCCAAAGTGCAAAGTGGGAATGAAGAATTGCTTTTGGAAAAGCTGGACACTTCCCTCTTGATCCAACAGGCCATGGGTGAACTGGACAGGGAAATCGAGGAAACGGGCTTAGAGTTCTGCATCAAAACCCAGCCGGAGCTGTACATTTCCGCAGACGGCAGAAAGCTTTCCCGTGTACTGGGAAACTTGATCCAGAACACCCTGAAATATTCCATGAAGCACACCAGAGTATTCCTCTCCGCCATGCAGGAGGGAGATCGGGTCGTTTTGGAATGCAAGAATATTTCTTCCTATCCCATGGATTTCACAGAGGAGGAGATCATCGGTCGCTTTGTCCGTGGGGATCGTTCCCGTAGCACCGAAGGCAGTGGCCTGGGGCTCGCCATCGCAAAAAGCTACACCGAACTCTGCGGCGGCGAATTCCGCGTCATCCTAGACGGAGACCTCTTCAAAGTCCGCCTCTCCTTTCCCCCTGTGGAATGATACCGCTACGCCCCGGATGTATCACCAACCGCAACAAATTTGAATTTTGAAAAGCCAATTCCGATTTATCGGTCTGCTTATAGCTTGTGATAGTATCCATCGCGCACACCATCGACTTCCTAAGTAGCGCCGATCATTGATTGGCGATGCAGGCACTACAGGAACGGAAAACAGCATATAAATGCACACACTAACCGTAGGGCAAGCTGGTCTCGCTGCGGCTCGGTCAGGACACGGCTCTGACAGTCCACCGGACTGTCATTCACTTCCGTGTCCGACCCTTCGCTACCCCAGCTTGCCGTCCGCGAAGCGGCAGACTTGTGTGACTTTCAATACAGCACAAAGTCGGTAGCTCCTCCATGAGAACGACCTGTGGTACAGGTTTTCGATTCCTGCACCGGCAAGCTGAGGCAGCTTGCCCTAGATCGGTGAGTACAGATTACATAGTTTGTTATGTATCTACAGTGCCATCTTCGCCGATCAATGATGGTTGCTACATATTCTTACGGTTGCTTGTACAAATTTCAAACAGGCTGACAAGCCGAAATTGCTTGCGCTTCGGAATAGAAAATTGAAAAACACCGCTCACCGGCTTGTTGAGGGTCGGTGAGCGGTGTTTTGTGCCTTATGGGAAATTTTCAATTGTCAATTTATAAAGTAAGTCTTTGCACTGTCGGAATAGGCGATCAGTGCCTTACACAGCTCCAGAAGATCACCCTTCTTGTTGTTTCCGTAGGTATCTGCGCTGTACTGAAGGGTGGCGGATACGGGAGTTTCAACCTGGAAGATCTGTACGGAGACCACCTCTCGCAGCTCGGAGGCTAAGAGGGCATCCAAAGTGAAGGCATAGAGGAGGCCGTTTCCGCTGTAATCCTGAGGATCCCTGAGGGTCAGATGCATTTCTTCGCCGTACACATCCTTATAGCTTACCTTCAAGGTCAGATCCGCAAGGTCACCCGTAAAGCCGGCGGGGTTGAAGATGAACTTCAGGCAAACCTTGCTGTCCAGATCCAGACCCTTACCTGCCCATGCAATGGGAGCGTTGGGCAGATCGTTCAGCACCTTGTTGGTGTTGCCGAAGGTGACAGCTTCGATGTCGGACAGATATGCCATATGAGCTTCCGTCATCTTGGAATCTGCAAGATCAGAGGTGCGGTAGCCCTTGAAGATCTGTGCCTTTGCACCGTAGCGGAGAAGGTCTGCACAGAGGGTCTTCAAAGTATCGGAAGCGCCGTTCTTATTGAGCTGAGAGTAGGCATAATCCGCGATCTTATACACATCTGCATTGGAATAATAGGGTTGTCCGTTCTTAGTGCCATAGAAAACAGAGGTGATGGTATCATTCATCTGCACAGCAGTCAAACCGCTGAGCGTGAAGTAGTAATAATAACCGCTGTCTACGGGATCGATGCGAACGGTGGTCGTACCCTTGTACTCCTCGCCCTCGTAGATCTCAATGACGCTTTCCATGTAAACGGTACTCATGTCAAAGCCTGCCAGCAATGTCTTAGCCACGCCAAAGTTAATGGAAATATCACTTGCCAAATTCAAGCTGTGACCGATCTTAATGGAAGGATCAAGAACCGCTTCCATCTCCTCCACTTCTCCGCAGATACAAGAACCATCCACGAAAGTATGTTCTTGGACCTCGTTGAAGTCGCAATTCTCACAGCCCTGCTTGTGCGTCTGTCCATCGATCTTTTCATAAGTGTAGCTATGATCGGTTGCGGGAACAACTTCCTGAGCGGTCAGGACTTCGTTACATACGGAGCAGTGCTTGCCTTCGGTAAGACCGGTTGCGGTGCAAGTGGGAGCAACCGCCTTGTCGATGACCTCGTTATGACCCTTTGCAGGAATAACTTCCTGAGCGGTCAGGACTTCGGAACATACAGAGCAGTGCTTGCCTTCGGTAAGACCGGTTGCGGTGCAAGTGGGAGCAACCGCCTTGTCGATGACTTCGGTGTGTCCCTTTGCAGGAACAACCTCCTGTGCAGTCAAGACTTCGGAACATACAGAGCAGTGCTTGCCTTCAGTCAAGCCTGTAGCAGTACAGGTAGGAGCAACTGCCTTGTCAGTGACCTCGGTATGACCGGTGGCAGGGATGGTTTCCTGTGCGGTCAGAACTTCGTTACAGACGGAGCAGTGTTTACCTTCGGTCAGGCCGTTTTCGGTACAGGTGGGAGCGCCAGCCTTGTCGATGACCTCATTGTGTCCCTTTGCAGGAACAATTTCCTGTGCGGTCAAGACTTCGGAACATACAGAGCAGTGCTTACCTTCGGTCAAACCGGTTGCGGTACAAGTAGGAGCAACAGCCTTATCGATGGCTTCGGTGTGGCCCTTTGCAGGAACAACTTCCTGTGCAGTCAGAACACTGTTACATACAGAGCAGTGCTTACCTTCAGTGAGACCGGTTGCAGTACAGGTAGGAGCAACCGCCTTGTCGATAACCTCGGTATGACCCTTTGCAGGAACAACTTCCTGAGCGGTCAGGACTTCGGAACAGATGGAGCAGTGCTTACCTTCAGTCAAGCCTGTAGCAGTACAG